>NZ_JBEPPY010000007.1:0-198059 GCF_040547575.1 Marinobacter sp. MBR-99
TGAGTTTTTCTTGGTCCACTTGTGTACCCACGATGGTATCCTTTTGAAAAGATTACTCAGTCGTGGGCAGTTACAC
Source organism: Marinobacter sp. MBR-99 (assembly GCF_040547575.1). Classification (NCBI taxonomy): domain Bacteria; kingdom Pseudomonadati; phylum Pseudomonadota; class Gammaproteobacteria; order Pseudomonadales; family Marinobacteraceae; genus Marinobacter; species Marinobacter sp. MBR-99. The sequence goes on from NZ_JBEPPY010000007.1 coordinate 77, forward strand.
AATTTGGTTTACAGGCTCGTAAGTAACCTTTTTGTTGGTCGGCAACACCTGGCCAAAGAATTTCACTTCGCCGGCACCCAGGGCGCGGCCTTTGCCTTCGCCGCCGGTCCAGGCCAGGAAGAAGCCCACCAGTTGCCACATGGCGTCCAGGCCCAGGCAGCCGGGCATCACCGGGTCGCCCTGAAAATGCACTTTGAAGAACCAGAGGTCCGGGTTGATGTCCAGTTCGGCCACCAGGCTGCCTTTGCCGAATTCACCGTCGTCTGCCGCAATATGGGTGATGCGGTCTACCATCAGCATTTCATCGATGGGCAGGCGCATATCGCCCGGGAACAGTTCGCCGTGACCGCAGCGGATCAGGTCTTCTTTGTCAAAGTGATCAGGATACATATTGCCTGTGTCTCTGTTGCAGAATCATTTCTTCTACTTTAGCGCCTATCGCCAGAAGAGCTATTGACCTTTAGTGGATGATGGTCGGCGTGAAGTTCCCCCAGGTTCGTAAATAATTTAAGAAGCAGGCCCGGGACGGAGGCCCGGGCCTGCTTTTGTTGTTTGGTGAGGATTGCCGGAATTAACCTTCGCGACCGTCGGCCCTGGGGCTGGCCAGTACACCGGTGTAGCGAACCAGGAAAATCAGGTAGGCGATCACCCACAGCGCGGTGCTGGTGCCGATGCCGGGGTGCCAGGGAACGATATCAAATGCGGTGATAACTCGAATAACCGCCGCCAGTTGAACCGCCACAAAAGCCAGAACCATGCCTTTGGGTAAAATCAGTGGGCGGCCGGTGTGACCCAGGGAGACCCGGGCGATCACGCCCAGAATCAGGCAGCCAACGGCGCCGGTACCCGCGGCGTGGGTCCAGGCATTGCTTGGCCAGCCTGCCAGCAAAGAACCGGCGAGTAACAGCAAGGCCACCGGTACCCAGAGAATGGACAGGTGCAGTATCCACAACAAGGGTTCACTGCGCACCAGCCAACCTTTCCAGTTCGCCAGGCGAACCAGCATCAGCACAGCAGCCACCACCGCCAGCATGGCGGTTACCGTTTGCCACCCGGTAATCAGTGAGGCCATCAGCAGGATCATAGAGAACAGCGTGGCCATATCCAGGGCCGGAATCATTTTGACGGCCTCGGCGTTGCCGCCTCGCTGGCGCAGCCAGCCGGCGGAGAAGGCTGGCGTGATGCGGCCGCCAATGATGCTGATCAGGGCCATGGCCATAATCAGCGCGCCATAGCTGAAGGACATATCCAGCCGGGTCACAAAGCCGATCTGCATCAGCCAGAGCAGCCCCAGTACCACCAGAATCATCACCTGCCGTTTCTGCCGGGCTTTCCAGACACGCCAGCCGGCATCGATCATCACCAGCGGCAGGAAGGCGAGGTTAACGCCCTGCACCAGCCATTCCGGCAGGTTGCCGCCAAAGGCCAGAAGCAAGCGGCCAGTCAGCCAGACGCCCCAGAGACCCACCAGCAGTGAGCCATGGGTGCGTTCGGTTTGGGTCCAGACACATACCGCCGTCAGCAGAAAGCCCGCGATAGCCGCCGACAGGAAACCGAACAGCATTTCATGCTGATGCCAGAACAGGCCCGGCATGGCCAGGGGCAGTCGTACCGTACCGGTCACTTCCAGCACCCAAAGGGGGATGGCGACAATAGCCAGTAAGGTCATAGACAGAAAGAAAATCCGGAACGGGTAACTGAAGAGCTGGCTGACGCTGGCGGAGGCGCGCTCAGGAGAGGCTGGAATGGACTGCATAACTAATCTCCCAAATACATGTATATGCAGTATATGTTAAAGGTGATGAGGTTGAGAAACCATACCTGCTTCGGGGTATTTTGCGTACAATGCGGGCATCATTTTGATTAGGAAAGGAATGTTCTATGAGTGCCTACGTATTGCTGAAGATGCTGCACATGGCCACCGCCTACCTGACGATTATTCTGTTCGCCCTGCGGTTGGTTCTTGATGCGGCGGGTCGACCGGGCTGGCGTCATACTCCGTTGCGTTTCATTCCGCACATCAACGACACCATTTTGCTGGTGTCCGCCATCTCCCTGTTGTTTGTGGTTGGTTACATCCACTCCATGCCGGGCTGGCTGATCGCCAAGATCGTGCTGCTGATTGGTTACATCATTGCCGGGGTATTTGCTCTGAAAACCACTGTGGCCAAACCGGTGCGGATTGTTGCTTCTGTTCTGGCCCTGGCCCAGGTGCTCGCCATTCTTCACCTGGCCATGGCCAAACCGTTCTTCGGCTAAAACGCCTTATTTCCTCTCGCTGATCTGCCTGGTCAGTTCCTGAAGCTGTTGTTGAACAGCCTGGAGCTGGCGGGCGATCTCGTCTCGCTCGTCGTGGGCTTTTTCGGCTTCCTTGGCGTTCTGTTCTTCGCCCATTACTTCCAGTATTGCCCCGATCATCATGTTCAGAAACACAAACGCCGTCAGGAATATGAAGGTGAGGTAGTAAATCCAGCTTAATGGATACACCGCCATGGTGTCGTACATCACGTCTGTCCAGTCTTCAAAGGTGGCTACCCGGAACAGGGTTAGCATGGCAATGGACACATCCCCCCACAGGAACTCGTCAATATCGGCAAAGAACATGGAGCCCATGGCTGCATAGATGTAAAAGATGATGAACATCAGCAGGGCGATGTAGCCCATGCGGGGGATGGCTTTGAGCAAAGAATTGATCAAAAAGCGCAGCTCAGGCACCACTGAAACCAGTCGCAGCACCCGGAACACTCGCAGCAGGCGGCCCAGCAGCACCGCTTCGGCGTTATCCAGCGGAATCAGGCTGCCGATCACCACCAGGGTATCAAACAGGTTCCAGCCATCGAACAGGAAGCGTTTTTTGTTCTGACAGACGCCAAAGCGGAACAGGATCTCCACCAGGAAGAACAGGGTGATGGCATTGTCCAGCACGCTCAGGCTTCGCTCCACCAGTGGCGGGACATCGTAGGTTTTGGCACCGATGGTCAGCGCTGAAAGGATAATGATGGCAATCACCGCGCCCTGAAAGAGTTTGCTGGACTCAATGCGGCGCAGTTGTTCAAAACCGGAAACAGGGCTTAGTTCGGAGGACATGGCAGACAAAGACTCCAGAAAGTTCGCGAGGAGCCGGATTCTAAAGCGCTCAGAGGGTATTGGGTAGCCTGAATGTTGATCAGCATTGGCCTGTGAGGGATGCATGCATTTTATAAACAGTGCTTATTTCACATGATCAGAATTATTCATTCGTGCTATGAGGAAAGGGTTTCCATAATCAGGTGACTCACAACAAATACAAGAGAGTGACTTCCCATGGCAGAAAGACCTGAGTTAGCCGGCTGGCGCTGGGGGCCCTTTACCTTCCGCGTGCCGTTCTACCATACCCGGTTATGCTGGTCGGAGTTTCTGCAGGGGCTCTTTGTCTCTGCGGCAACCGGTCTGGCTCTGATACCGGTGATGACAGCCTTCTTTGGTTTGAGTTTTGAGGAGGCGGTTGCGCTTTCCATGATTCATGCCTCCTTGATAGCTTCGGCAGTCATTGTTTTCGGCGAACCCTACGCGGGCGGTTGGATTACGCCTGCCTTGCCGTTAATTCTTGCCTTTGTGATCGGTGGCTACGACGACCCGGTCAGCCGGTTTCAGGCCATGACCGCCCTGAGCCTGGTGTTTGCCGCTCTGGTTCTGATGCTGGGCATTACCGGCTTGGGGCGGCGATTCATTATCTGGCTACCTGACACCCTGAAAGCGGGCATTATTCTGGGCGCGTCCATCGCCGCGCTCAAGCGAGTCTTCGTGGACGACGCCGAGCGTTTCCTGTTGGAACAGCCCATTGCCACCGGGTTGGCCTGTGCCATCTGTCTGATTTTCACTTTCTCGGTACCGATGCAAAAACTGAAGGCCCGAAGCCGGTTCTTCTTCATGCTGGGGGCGTTGGGTTTGTTGCCGGGCTTTCTGGCCGCCGCCATTATCGGGCCGCTGGTGGGTGAGGTGAGCTTTGATATCCAGTGGGGCTTCGTGGTGCCGCCGCTGGGAGAAGCCCTGGCGAAAGCGTCACCGTTGGTGAATGGCTGGCCATCAAAAGAAATGATTGTCCAGAGCATTCCTCTGGCCCTGATCGCCTACATCATTCTGTTCGGTGACCTGGTTACCGGTAATGAAGTGCTGCGTGAAGGCCTGAAAGTCCGCAAGGACGAGCACATCGACATTAACCTGAACCGTACCCACTTTTCCCTGTCCATCCGCAACGCCATCATGGGCATCGTGGCACCGTTCTTCCCCACCCAGGGCGCTGTCTGGACCGGCGTGCACGTTATCGTTGTCCAACGCTGGAAGCAGGGCCCCAAGTCCATGAACAGCCTGCACAGTGGGCTGGCATCTTATTACCTGATGGGTCTGCCGTTCATTTACTTCCTGCTGCCATTACTGACCGGGCTCAAGCCCCTGTTGGGGGTTGCGCTGTCCCTGACGCTGGTGCTCACCGGCTTCGCCTGTGCCTACATCGCCATGTCGATACCCCGGGATAATGCCTCACGGGGCACTGTGGTGCTGATTGGCGCGGCGCTGGCGTTTTTTGAACCCTGGCAAGGCTTGTTGCTGGGGGTTGTGGCGACGCTCGCCCTGGTGGGCTGGGACAGAAGCCCCGATCCAATTCCTCACGATGAGTGAGGAACGGCCATTCACTGCAACAGGTGGCTACGCCACCTGTTGCAGAATGATCTGCCACTCCTCATCACTGACCGGCATTACCGACAATCTGCTGCCTTTCTTCACCAGCGGCAGGTTGTCGAGCCCCGGCAGGGCTTTCAGTTCATCCAGTGGGATCAGGCGCGGTAGTTTACGCTCAAATGCCATATCCACCGCCTGCCAGCGGGGTTTTTCCGGCGTGCTTTTGCTGTCGTGATAGGGCGATTCCGGATCAAACTGGCTGGGGTCCGGGTAGGCGCTGCGGGTCACGGTGACGATGCCGGCAATGCCAATGTGTTTGCAGCTGGAGTGATAGATAAACACCTCATCACCTTCTGCCATCTGTGCCATGAAATTGCGCGCCTGGTAGTTACGCACGCCGTCCCACGGAATGCTGCCGCCGGACTTGGCAGCAAAGTCGTCAATACTGCATTCTGAAGGTTCCGTTTTTACCAGCCACTTGGCCATGGGCAAGGTCTCTCGTTGTCAGGACTGCTGTGGCGGCTTCACCAGTGGTGTTTCCTGGTGCTGCCGGCTGAGTGGGTAGAACAGTTGCGGCGAGGCCAGTTCCGGAAGGTCTGTGCGTTCTTCATGGGCCGCCCACTCGGCCCGTTCCGCCTTGCGAATCGCATAGTGCATCCAGGCCAGGGCAGTGGCGACAATGATGAACATCAGCATGAAACTGCTTTGCCAGACGCCGGTAATGTCGTTCAACACACCGAACGCCAGTGGCAACAGAAAGCCGCCGATCCCGCCAATCATACCGACCACACCGCCTACCGCGCCAACATGCATAGGGTAGTACACCGGGATGTGTTTATACACGGCCGCCTTGCCCAGGGACATGAAGAAACCGAGCACGAAGGTCAGCACCACGAACAGCGCCAGAGTGATCTCGAAACTGAAGCGGATGTCGCCCTCAATGCCGTGGATAACGTACTCCGTTGGCGGGTAGCTGAGCAGGAAGGTGCATATCACTGAGGCCGTGAAGGTCCAGTACATCACCCGGCGGGCGCCGTAACGGTCAGATAGCCAGCCGCCGAGGATGCGGAACAGGGAGGCGGGCACTGTGTACATGGCGGCGATCATGCCGGCGGTCTCGATATTCAGCCCATAAACGCCGATCAGGTAATGGGGCAGCCAGAGCGCCAGGGCGACGAAGGCACCAAAAACAAAGAAATAGTAGAGCGCGAAGCGCCAGACCCTGAGTTCTTTCAATGGCGCCATTTGCTCGGCAAAGGATTTTTGCTCGGCGTTGGCCCGTGCTTGTGCCAGGGGGTCGGTTTTCGCCAACACAATAAAGAAAACACCCATCAGTGCCAGCACCAGGGCGTAGATCTGGGCGGTTTTTTCCCAGCCGAAGGCAACCAGCAGGAAAGGCGCACCAAAATTGGTGACCGCCGACCCCACGTTGCCCGCCCCGAAAATACCCAGTGCTGTGCCTTGCCTGGAGGGCTCGAACCAGGCAGCGGTGTAGGCAACCCCCACGATAAACGCGCCGCCGGCCAGGCCAACGCCCAGGGCGCCGAGCAGCATCATCGGGTAGGTGGTGGCAAAGGTCAGCAGGTAAACACAGGCTGCCGTTGTCAGCATCAATATGCCGAATACCCAACGCCCACCGTAACGGTCTGTCCAGATGCCCAGAAACAGGCGGCTGATAGAGCCGGTCAGAATCGGTGTGGCCATCAACAGGCCAAGCTGGGTGTCAGTCAGGCCCAGCTCTTCGCTGATACGGATGCCGATGATGGAGAAGATGGTCCAGACCGCAAAGCAGAGGGTGAACGCAAAGGTGGATAAACCCAGCGCCCGGTACTGGTCTTTGGGTGTCGGAGTGGTGGTCATGGCCGCTCTCGAACGGTGTGAATGGCTTCAGGTAAACGATATCAAATATGTTGGTTTGGCTTCTGGTGCATTGGAGGTACCTCCTGCTGGGTGCAGTGGTGGTACGGGTTCCGGGGCTATAACGCGGAAGGGGATAGCTGCGGGGTTTCTCTGGTGGGGTACCCGCAGAACCTCTTGATGTACGTCAATTATGGGGCCCGCGCGCTGTGGGGTAATGCTGAGGAAAGTCAAAGTCCTGCCGGGTGCCGCCGGCAGCAAATGCCTCGGAGAACCCCATGAACATCATGATTGCCTACGATGGTTCCAGAAACGCCAGGCTGGCCCTGGCCCAGACCATCACCATGTTTCGCGCACTGTCCCCCAGGCTGACTCTGGTGGCGGTGGCAGAAAATCCCCGGGATATCACATCCAGTAACGAAGACCTGTTCCAGGAAGAGGTGAGTGAGCTCAAGGGCCACCTCAAGGAGGCGCTGGAAGTGTGCCAGAGCCAGGGCGTGGAAGCAGAAACCATGCTGCTGGATGGTGATGCCCGCAAGATGCTGCTGTTCGCAGCTGAGAAAAAAGTACGGCCCGACATGCTGGTACTGGCCCGCCACAGCCACGAGCCTGATGGCGGCTTTATCGCTCGCTCCCTGACCTATTTCGTGGACGAACTGGACTACATGACCTTCGGCAGCGTCAGCTCGTTTCTGGCCCGCCGTGTCCAGTGCCCACTCCTGATTCTGCCCAGCCGCTGAAGTGGCTGGGATTATTTTTCCCCTTGTTGCTAGCCCCGGAGGCTCAAAATGAAAGTCGCTGACGTCTTCCGCGTCCGTAATCCGGAGATCAGGGCACTGCACCTGACCTGGATTGCATTCTTCATTACCTTTTATGTCTGGTTCAACATGGCGCCCCTGGCATCCAGTATGCTCAAAAGCGTCGACTGGCTGACCAAAGACGACCTGCGCCTGTTCGCCATCTGTAACGTGGCGTTGACGATTCCTGCCCGAATCATCGTCGGCATGGCTCTGGACCGGTTTGGGCCGCGCCGCGTGTTCTCGGTGCTGATGGTGGTGATGGCCATTCCCGCCCTGGTGTTTGCCTTCGGTAACACCATGGCCCAGCTGCTGATCAGTCGTCTGGTGCTGAGCTCTATCGGTGCCAGCTTTGTGGTGGGTATCCACATGACTGCCATGTGGTTCAAGCCGAAGGACATCGGCTTCGCCGAGGGCTTCTACGCCGGCTGGGGTAACTTCGGTTCTGCGGCGGCTGCGATGTCTCTGCCGACCATCGCCATCACCATGTACGGTGGCGATGATGGCTGGCGCTGGGCGATTGCCCAGAGTGCCATTGTGATGGCCGGTTACGGCATCTGGTACTGGTTTGCCATTACCGATGGCCCGGAAGGCACCGTGCACCGCAAACCCCGCAAGGCGTCTGCCATGGAAGTCAGTAGCTGGGGAGACCTGGTTAAACTGATCCTGTGGACTATTCCACTGATCGGCGTGCTGGCCATCCTGGTGTGGCGCATCCAGAACCTGGGGTACCTGAGCCCCATGGGTGCCGCTATCTGCTACGCCGTGATCTTCGCCATTGTTTGCTATCAGATCATTCAGATTCTGCGGGTTAACATTCCGATCCTGAAAAAAGGTGTTCCGGAAGACGATAAATACCCGTTCAGCAGCGTGGCTGCCCTGAACAGTACCTACTTCGCTAACTTTGGTGCCGAGCTGGCGGTGGTCTCCATGCTGCCAATGTTCTTCGAGGAAACCTGGAGCCTGAGTGCGACGGCCGCCGGCCTGATTGCTGCCTCATTTGCCTTCGTAAACCTGCTGGCTCGCCCGATGGGTGGTTTGGTGTCTGACCGTATGGGCAATCGGCGGTTTGTCATGCTCAGCTATATGTTTGGTATTGGTCTGGGCTTTGCCTTGATGGGGTTGCTCAACTCCAACTGGCCGCTGATTATCGCCGTGGGAATCACCGTATTCACCTCCTTCTTCGTGCAGGGTGCAGAGGGCGCCACCTTCGGTATCATTCCGTCCATCAAGCGCCGCCTGACCGGGCAGATATCTGGTATGGCGGGGGCCTACGGTAACGTCGGGGCGGTGGTCTATCTGACCATCTTCACCTTCGTAACACCGTCTCAGTTCTTCTTTATTATCTCTGCCGGGGCGTTTATCAGCTGGGTGCTGTGTATCCTCTGGCTGAAGGAGCCTGAGAGCGCGTTTTCTGATGAGTACCATGTGTCTTCTGTGGATCTCCAGATTGAAGAGGAAGAGCGCCAGAGAGCGGCACTGCTTGGGGCGAAGTAATGCCTTAAAGCTCGAGCAATCCAAGCCCGCCACGGAGCAATCCTGGCGGGCTTTTTTGTACTTGTGATAAACGGATGGTCAGGGTTTTTCGAGCGACTCTGCATTTTGATCAACGGTTGGATGGACTGGATGTGGTGATGGTCTGCCATGGTTTCCAGAGGGCGGTGCGACTGCGCTGGTCGTGTGTTTTTGAGGTGTGTAGGGGTGGTGGGGGGCGGTTTTGCGATGCTGGAGGCGCTCGTTAGAGGCTTCAGGTGGGCGTTGTTGGTCCGGGTTTCAGCGCTTGACCGCAGGATGTCTGGGCACAAAAAAGCCGGCCCTTGTGGGGCCGGCAAGCAGAGGTCTAACGCGTTGGTTGGTGCAATTACGGGTTTTTGATGTAGGCGTTTTTGCGCAGGTAGAACCACCAGTTAACCACCAGGCATACGGCATAGAATACGGCAAAACCGTACATAGCAACTTCCGGAGTGCCTGCCTGAATTTCCTGTCCCATCACCCGTGGTGCGATGAAGGCGCCGTAAGCTGCCACTGCAGAGGTCCATCCCAGTACCGGGCCTTTCTGCTGTTGATCGAAAATCACACCAATACTGCGGAACGTGGAGCCATTGCCAATGCCGCTGGCGGCGAACATCAGGATAAACAGCACCAGGAAAATCGGGAAGTAGGCGTTAGGGTCGGTCGAGTTGTATGCCAGCATCATCACGTAACCGGTGGCTACTGATGCAACCACCATTACGACAGAGATGATCTGGGTGACAATGGAACCGCCCATCTTGTCTGAAATCCAGCCACCAACCGGGCGAATCAGTGCGCCGACAAACGGCCCCATCCACGCCCATGTGAGCGCGCTCGGGGCATCAGGATTTGCCACCCGGGTAACGCTGCCATCCGCTGCCACTTCCATCATGTTGCCGAAGATAACGCTGATAGATAGCGGCAGGGCTGCAGAGAAGCCGATAAATGAGCCGAACGTCAGGATATACAGCACGGTCATAGACCAGGTGTGCTTGTTGCTGAAGATGGCAAACTGTTTCTGGATGTTGGGCTTGATATCGCCAGGGATCAGTCGCAGCAAAACCAAGGTCAGGATAATTGTCAGTGGCAGTGCCACCCACATGTTCAGGATGCCTAATGCCCATACGCCGGCAAGAGAGGTCAAGAGGCCAACGCCATAAAGACCAAGGATCTTGCCGAAAGCGGATATCGGGTTGCCCGGGTTCGGCGTGATCACTTTCAGGTTATTCATGCCGAACCATCCAGCAAAGGCCAGTGGGATCAGGAAAACCAGCCAGATGAAGCCAGCGTTCTGGATCCAGGTGTCGGTACCCGCCTCAATTCGGCCAATCAATGTGCCGCTCGGGCTTTGCAGTTCCATCGGCGCGCCGGCCAGCGCTCCGAAGATACCGACAGTCATCACCAGCGGAATCAGAATCTGCATGGTGGTCACGCCGAAGTTGCCAAGCCCGGCGTTCATGCCGAGGCCATAACCCTGCTTGCTCTTAGGGTAGAACGAGCTGATGTTGCTCATGGAGCAAGCAAAGTTACCACCACCAATACCGGACAGCAGTGCCAGTGCCTGGAACACAATGAAGGGTGTATCCGGGTTCATTAGTGCAATGCCGGTGCCCAATGCCGGGATCATGAGCAGGGCTGTGGTCAGGAATACGGTGTTGCGCCCCCCGGCAATCTTGATCATGAAAGAGGCGGGAATGCGCAGTGTCGCACCGGATAGGCCGGCAATGGCGGTCAGGGTAAAGAGTTGCTCAACCGAGAACGGGAATCCCAGATTAATCATCTGCGTGGTGATCATGCCCCACATCAGCCAGATGGCGAAGCCCATCAAAAGGCTGGGAATGGAGATCCACAGGTTGCGGGAGGCGACTTTCTTGCCTTCCCGTTCCCAGAATTCCTCGTTTTCGACATCCCAGTGTTCAATGTCTGCGTTGGTTTTTGCCATGGTGTTTGCTCCTTGGTGAACAACATGCCGGAGCCACGGTCGTCGTGGTTTACGGACTATGAGCCCATTGTGCAAACGAAGCCGCAGAACCATTCTTGACGAATATCAGTGAAAAATTCGGGTGCCTTGAGCTAGCCAGGCGGTGCTCAGTGCGCTTTGCTCAAGTAGTCAATAAATTTATTTAAAACAGTGCCTTATATGGGTGGTACTTCGTCGGTGGTAGGTGGAGAGCGAAACGGTGCAGTAGAGGTAGCCAATGATTTCCAGGCTTTACAGGGCGCGATTTGAGGAACTTTTGCTGAGCAGGAACAGCGCCAGTAACTGGCTGGCCAAACCGGAAAAAGCCAGGGCCCAGACGCCACTGGCCAGCCAGAGCAAACTGGATTGAGAGTACGGCGCGTCACCAGTGAGATAGCGGCTAATAGCAGCAATGGCCATGGCACTCGCCAGTGCCAGCACCTGCCAGGCCGGAGGGAAGGTGCGGCAAGCCCGTTGCCAGGCCAGCCGCAGCATGACACTGCCAGATAAAGTGCCGAGGGCACCAATAGTGATCAGGTGCAGGGCCGGCACCAATGATTGGCCCGTAAACAGGTGAACCCCTGTGGCCCCGGCTCCCGCAGCCAGCCAGAGGTAGCCGAGAGCCAGGACCAGAAGATCCGGCCTGTCGGTGCAACGCCAGAGCTTCCAGCGGACCGTTCGGACAATGATCAGGGTGGCGGCTAGCAACAGGAGGGCACCGGATATCAGGCGGGTGCCAGAAAAAGGCAGACAAATCATTGCGAGGGGCAGCACAATCAGCAAAGCGCCCTCAATCCGAGGCTGAACCCTGGCTTCCAGGGGGATGCCCCGTTTCTCCAGGGTGCCAGCCACCGCCGGCGCGATGATTCGGCCCCCCATAAACGTCATCAGCAACATCAGGCCCAGAACGGCGACTTCCATCAGGCTTCTTTTGGTCAGCACCGCAGGTATCCAATCCGTCAGGGCATAGGCCAGCGCCAGCAGGCACAGAGCCAGGATCAGCGGTCCGGCAATTTTGTTGCGCCATTTTTTGGCAGCCTGAAAGCGCGGCACTACCTGCCAGGCCAGCAGCAGGGCAAAGGCCGGGCTGAGCAGCTGACTGAGCAGCCACTCCGGAGCCAGCAGCCAACTGAACCTCGCAGCAAGCCAAAGGCCAAACAGGGGCGCAAGTAGTCTCCACGGTTGCGGGCCGAGGGTATAACCGGCAATCAGCGCCAGGGCAAACCCGAAAATCAGCTCATGGCCATGGCCGGCACCCAGCAAGCCCGGCGGCCAGCCGGTTCCGGACATGACTGCAAACAATGACATTGGCACAACCACTGCGGCCCACAGAGCGGCAGCGGGAAAGAAAAGCCAGAAGGCGTGGATTCGTCCGGGGCTTTGCGAAGCACTCATGCGGTGGGCGTCTTTTTCAGGCCGTGTGGGGCAGAACACCGAAATAGATGGCGCTGAAATGGCAGGCGCTGCCGCCGATGACAAACAGGTGCCAGATGGCGTGCATGTAGGGAATGCGGTCAGCCAGATAGAACGCCACACCGGCGGTGTAGACAATGCCCCCGGCGATAGTCAGATAAAGGGCGGTTTCGCTCAGGTTTGCAACCAGATCGGATGAGGCGAAGATGATCAGCCACCCCATGGCAACATAGATGCCCACCCTGGCCAGTTTGAAGCGGTTCTTGAAAATCACTTTCAGCACTACCCCGGTCAGCGCCAGGGACCAGATGACTGCAAACAGAGTCCAGCCAGTGGTGCCGCGCAGATTGACCAGCAGGAACGGTGTGTAGGTGCCAGCGATCAACAGAAAGATGGCGCAGTGATCCAGGGTTTTGAACGCGGTTTTCAGTTTCGGATGGCGGGTGCCGTGGTATAGCGCCGAGGCCATATACAGCAGAATCAGAGAGGCCCCGAACACGCTGAAGCTGACAATCTTCCAGACATCCCCCATCTGGCTGGCACCCACTATCAGGGCGACAGTGCCGATAACGCTGAGAACAGCGCCGAGGCCGTGGGTAGCGCTGTTAATCCACTCCTCAATTCGGTTATGGAGGGTTTCTGCCGTGGTCTGGGCTTGGTTCATAGGTGCGTTCATCTAAGGTTGTCTGTACGAGCTGAAAGTATAATCCAGCTCAGCGTACACGTGTACGCAAACAAATGCCATGAACATCCTGTGACCATGTTCAGAAAAACTGAATAACCTGCCGGAAATCTTCCGTTTTCAGCTTTTGCCCCGGCCCGTTACGCTGTGATCATTCATAGCGAACAAGGAGATTATCCGATGGCGAAAGTACTGGTTCTTTATTATTCAATGTATGGTCACATGGAAACCATGGCCAACACCGTGGCTGAGGGTGCAAAAAGCGTTTCAGGTGCCGATGTGGTGGTAAAGCGGGTGCCGGAGACTATGGCAGATCAGACATTCCTGAATGCCGGCGGCAAGGCCGATCAGGCAGCCCCGGTGGCCACCCCGGCCGAGCTGGCGGATTATGACGCCATCATTTTCGGCACGCCGACCCGGTTCGGTAATATGGCCGGTCAGATGCGCACCTTCCTGGACCAGACCGGCGGCTTGTGGGCCGAGGGCAAGCTGCACGGAAAAGTGGCGAGTGTGTTTACCTCAACCGGCACCGGAGGCGGGCAGGAGCACACCATCAGCTCCTTCTGGACCACGCTGGCTCACCACGGCATGGTGATCGTTCCGCTGGGGTACGGCATTCCGGACTTCTTCGACATCTCCGAAGTCAATGGCGGCACGCCCTATGGTGCCTCCACTATTGCTGGCGGAGATGGTTCACGTCAGCCTAGTGAAAAAGAACTCAACATTGCCCGCTATCAGGGCAAGCATGTGGCGGAGCTGGCAGTAAAGCTGCATGGCTGATTAACGGATTTAGGATTCGTTAAACGCGAACAAGGGCAGGGGGGTGACCTCTGCCCTTGTTGTTTTCAGGACCGCTATTTCTGGAGCTGTGATCAGTTCACTTGCGCCGCCCTTGATAATGTTGGCAGCTGCCATGAACAGCAAGTTGGTCGGAAACGGCTGAGTCTGGTTTGCCGGTTCAAGCCTTAGCTGCGGTTTTCAGTCGGGAGAAGGTGGCAGGTACAACACCAAGCCACGAGGCAAGCTGGTTATCCGGTACCCGTTTGATCAACTCCGGGTATTCGTCCACCAGAAGGGCGTAGCGTTCTTTGGCAGACATAGTGTGTTTGCGATATTCCCGCATACTGGTGAGCTCTGCCATTTCCTCGGTCAGCACCAGCGCAAACCTCGCCCACAGGCCGTCACCGTGGCTCTGGATGGCAGAACGGAAGGCTGCGAAATCGGCAACCCAGACGGTGGCGGGTAATACGCTGGTGAGGCACAGGGTATTGCGCACGGTGCGGCTGCGCCCGAACACCGGCCAGATCAAGTCGCCTTCTGTGAAGAAGTGGTGAATGGCGACTTTGCCGGTTGGGGATTCTCTGAACAGCCTGAGGATGCCGTACTGGATAAGGTACACGTTGGCCCAGGGGCGGTCGTGCTTTTCCAGTGGCGTTTCGGCGTCGATGCGTTTCTGGTGGAACAGGCGGGCGAGGTCACTCAGGAACAGGGCTTCGGGGTTGTCCTGTTTTTCGTTCAGGCATATCCCGAAGGCGTGGCTCAGGCCGTTCAGCAGGGCCACTTCCGCCGGGGCGGTGTCGTAGCGGATGATGTCGTTGGTCTCATCCCCCAGCAAGCAGGGTGCGGAGGCCATGGGTGGCCTGAAACTGCTGTTCATAATCTAACCTTCGCGACATTGGCGTAGGTCAATTATCCTATCATAAAACAAACATCCAAAATGACTTAAATCATTAAGGATATTTGACTGAATCGATAAGCCTATTGCTGCGGCTTCCCCGCCTGCGTATGAGAGTTAACTGTTGGTGGTTAGGTGGTAGACTTGCCTGTTTGGCGAGAAGATTCTGCTTTCTCTCGGAGGCGCCATGGCGGCCGCGCTGGCTTTGTTTGTGAAACTTCTTCCCCTGTATGTCACCGTTGCGCTCGGCTGGGTTGCCGGGCGCTATCTGGAGGCCAGTGGAAAACATATCGCCGGGATCATGCTTTACATCGTGACGCCTTCGGTGGTGTTCTCTGGCGTCATGGCGGCACCGCTGACGCTCGAGGTCATTCTGTTGCCCGCCCTGGTGTTCGGTTTCTGCACCCTGATTGCCCTGATTCACCTGGCTATTGCTCGCAAACTACTGACCGATGGCAGTGCACCGGTTATCCCGTTATCGGTGGGTACCGGCAACACGGGTTACTTCGGTATTCCTGTGGCTTTGCTGTTGTTCGGAGAGCAGGGCCTGGCCCTCTATATCGTCTGCATGCTGGGCACCACGCTGTTTGAGAACTCGGTGGGCTTCTATTTGGCGGCAAGGGGCAAGTACAGCATTCGCGATGCCCTGGCCCGGGTGGCGAGGCTGCCATCGGTGTATGCCTTTGCTGCGGCGGTGGCGTTGAATCTGTCGGGGGTGTCGATTCCGGAGGCGTTTGTGCCGTTATTCGATAATCTGCGCGGCGCCTACAGCATTCTGGGTATGATGATCATCGGCATGGGCATACTGAGTTTCCGGGGCCTGGCCGGCAACCCGGTGTTCACCGGCCTGGCCTTTTTTGGCAAGTTCGTCAGCTGGCCGTTACTGGCGCTGGCTTTCTGGTGGCTGGATGCCCATCTGCTGGGCATATACGGCCTGGCGGTGCACCAGGCCATTTTCCTGATTTCCATCACCCCGATTGCCGCCAACACGGTCGTGATCGCCACCCTGCTGGATGCCGCGCCCCGGCAGGCGGCAGGTACCACCTTGCTCAGTACGTTGTTTGCGCTGGGCTTTATTCCGGTGATGATTGCTTTGGTGTTCGGGGCGTAAGCAGGCCCGGGCCTGCGAAGACTATCCCTCCGGCAAAGCCCAGGGCATGGGCTTGCCAGACTACGGGCCCTCCGATCAGGTTGGCGCTACCGGCCAGGCCCAGCCCGGCTGACTCCATCACCAGTTTGCCCGCAAGCAAGACAAGAATGCTGGACGACAACAGTCGATCTTCCCTAAAACCACGGATAGCAAGGAGCGCCGCCAGCCCGTGCAGGCAGCCGGAAAAGCCCCGGTAGCCAGGCAGCTCCGGCAGCAGTAACAGAAGCCCCAGGGAAATAAAAATTGCCAGACAGATCAGGGCGATGGACAGGGTTAGTAGCGGCAGTAAGCGCGGGTAGAGGGCCAGCACCACGGCAAGCCCCGCAAGGTTGAGCACCAGGTGCCAACCATTCAAATGAACCAGATGGCCGGTGACCAGTCGCCACCATTCGCCGGAGTGAGCAAGGTCCGGCCGCCACTCAAGGCTGCTGGCCGGCACAAGGCACAGAATGGCCAGCAGGGCCATCAGTGCCAGTGCGGGCTTGTTAACCGTTCGATACCCCAAGTGGGACACACTCCTCATAAATACAGACCGTTACGGTAACTGGCTGGCCTCCCGGTTCTACTGTCTCTAGTTTGCGCGAAATCTTGAAGTCTGAACAGAAAGGGATCCTCCCCGTGATACGCAAGTTCCGTTTGATGACCACCATGGTGCTCCTGCTGATGGCCTTGCCGGCCAACGCAGAATCAACCGATTCACTGCAGTTGTGGATTGATGGCCAGAGCTACGATGTTGCCTTGACAAGCAACGAACGGCTGGCCTCGGCCCTGGCGCAACAGACCAAAGGGCATCACTACCGGGGACAGGTGGCCGAAGACCCGCAAAGCTGGGTACGGGTCTCGCGCCTCGACGGCGGCTGGGAGGGGCTGGCTTATGTCTTCGGGCGAATGCACGCGGTTGGCGGTGACTCCGCCCGCAACCAGCTGGCCAATCAGAGTTTCAGCTTCCAGAGCGTTCCCCAGTGCGGCCTGGACCACGCCCACACTGAAGCCGAAATTGCCCCGGACTCGATCATGTCGCCGATGATGGCGCAGGCGGTGTCTGCCAGTTACAACAGCCTGTGCGAGAACCGGGTGGCCGGTGCCTGCCTGCTGCTGGAGCTGGAAGTGGCGTTTGATAGGCAGTTTCAGGACCGGTTCCCGGGCGATTACGAGGACCGTGCGCTCAGTATTCTGAACATGGTGGAGGGGTTCTATTTCGAGCAACTGGGCATTGGGCTGGATACCCTGAGTATGACGTTTCTGCAGTCGGAAGTGTTCACGACCTCAACCAGCGCCAATGATCTTCTGAATGATGTTCGAGCCAAGGTAGCCGAGGGTAGCCTGCCTTTTCAGCAGAATCGCCGGGCGTTGTTTCACCTCATAACCGGCAGGAACTTTGACGGTAGTACAGCCGGGGTGGCCTACCTTGGTTCGGTTTGTGGCGGGGCGGGTTTCGGAACCGGGGTTTCGAAGTTTACCAATTCTAACGTAACTACTGCCGTCGTTGTCGCTCATGAGCTTGGGCATAACCTGGGTTCTTATCATGATGTTGACGACAACAGTTGTGGTGACAGTTTTATAATGAATCCCTATGCCAGACCAACTGCGAGTAGCTTTTCCTCTTGCTCCGAATCCAGCTTTATAGCCACCATCAACAACCGCACCTCCCTCGAGCAGTGCTTCAATTTTCCAGTCGATGTGTCCCTGGCTGAGCGCGAATCTAATCCTGAGTCTTTGGGTAGCGCTGAAAGTTTTGTGGCGTACTTTGACGTGGCCTACGAGCAAGCCTCCCAATCCGCGGATTGGCTGGAAGTCTCGGGAGAGATTGAAGGCGACGGAGCGGCGTTTGAGCTTGTGACCATCGAAGGCGCGGCCTGTGAGACGGACGGCAGCACCTATCGTTGCAAAGACGTGGTTCCGGGCGCGAGTAATATGGCTCTGGTTATTCAAGGCCTGGCCGGCACCGGTGAAGAACTGGTGATCTCGCAGCAGGTTTCGCTGATCAGCCTGAACGGTGAGGTTCTGGATGTCCGCCCGGAGAATAATCGGCTGGAGAGCCGATTTATCGTAGAACCAGCTACTGAATCAGAGCCGGACAGTGGCGGCGAGCAAACGGGGGATGGCGGCACCATCGTTCGTGCCGACCCGGATCAGACAGGTAATAACGCCTCAGTGGACGCCGGAGGCGGTAGCGGTGGTGGCAGTGTCGGTTTTGGCTGGTTGGTTATGGCTGCCGCAGCAGGAGCCCTGAAGTGGCGTCAGCGCAGGAGGGCAGTGTGAAACAGGCTCCGGTATTTGGTGCAGTCATTCTATCCTTGCTGCTGGCGGGTTGCGCGGGTGCAGGCAAAGACAAAGACATGAGCCCGGTAAGCACTGTTGAAGAGGCCAGAGCCCTCTGGCAATCCCAGGGGGTAAAGGGCTACGAGGTCACCATCGAACAAACCTGTTTCTGCCCGCCGGATTTGCTGCAACCCATGCGTGTAACGGTCAGGGAAGGCAAGGTGATAGACATTGAAGGGCTGGAGCAGCCCCTCAATCACCCGGATATTCTGGATGAGCGTCGGCTGACCATTGAGGGGCTGCTCGACTTGATTGAGCAGGCCCGGGGCAATGCCGACAAGCTGGTGGTGGAATACAACGCGCAGTATGGATTTCCGGCATCGCTGGAAGTCGACTACAGCCCGTTCATCGCTGACGATGAATTTTCTTATCGGCTGACCGACTTCCAGGCCTACTGATCCACTCAGTTTTCGTGCGCGACCAGCGAGTTGGCGGCCCGGGCATTGGCGATGTCAGACCGGGCATGCCGAACTACGCTGATACCTGCGGTCAGGGCCAGGGTGCCCATAACGCCCGCCACAATCAGGTCAGGCCAGGCGGAGCCGGTACCAAAGACGCCCAGGGCTGCGCCCATCACCGCCAGATTGCCGATGGCATCGTTACGGCTGCAAAGCCAGACCGAGCGCATGTCGGAGTCACCTTCCCGGAACTTGAACAGCATAACGGCCACACCCACGTTAGCCGCCAGGGCCAGTAACCCGACCAGCCCCATGGTCAGTGGCTCCGGTGTAACGCCGCTCTGGAGTACCCAGATGGCGCGGCCCCAGACCACCAGGCCAAAGGTGGCCATGGTCAGCCCTTTGACCAAGGCCGCCCGCCCTCGCCAGAGCATGCCCATGCTGAGAACACTCAGGGACAAAAGATAGTTGGCGCTGTCGCCAAAGAAGTCGATGGCATCCGCCATGAGTGAGACGGAGCCGGACTGAAGGCTCGCCAGGCCTTCCACGAAGAACATGGCGAGATTCACCCACAGGGCAATCCAGAGCGCTTTACGAAAGCCCGGAGCCGGGCCTTGGGGTTCCGGTACGGAACAGCTGCATGCCATCAGAGACCTCCTTTGAATCAGGTTGTCTCTATTGAAAACCCTGAAGTTGCTGCAGGGTCAACTCTTCAGCTGAAATTATTTTCCATGGGTGCCGGGAACGTGGTTAGCATGGTGGTTATCTTCAAGTTGGCCGATTTCTGAGTTAAGACCATCCAGAATCCCGCATTCGCTGACGGTTCTCCCCCGAGAGCAGGCCTTTTGCAGTCGTTCCAGCGTCTTCTCCAACCGGGTCAGTTCCGCGAGACGCTCCCGTACATGGTTCAGGTGTCTGGCAAGCAAGGCATCTACCTCGCCGCAGTCCGCCTCGGGCTGGTTGGTAAGCTGGATCAGTTCCCGGATTTCGTCCTGGGTCATGTCCAGATTGCGGCAGCGTTTGATGAACAGCAATCGATCGAGGTGATCACGCCGGTATTGGCGATAGCCGTTGGCATTGCGGTCTGGCTCGGGCATCAGGCCGATTTTTTCGTAGTAGCGAATGGTCTCAACCGGAAGGCCCGTTGTCTTTGACAGTTCACCGATCTTCATACTTTGGCCCCTCTATGACTTTCGCGGCAGCTCTACTTCAACGCTCAGGCCACCTTTTGCGCCATCGCGGAAGTTTATCCAGCCACCATATCGCTGCACGATATCCCGGACAATGGCCAGCCCCAGACCATGGCCGGGTGTTTGCTCATCCAGCCTGAGCCCCCGGCTGCCAAGGTGATCCAGATGCTCCGCAGCGACCCCCGGGCCATCATCGGTCACAACCATCCTCACGGTGCTCGCTGACTCACCGAGTGACAGCTCTATGCTGTGGGTGGCCCATTTGCCGGCATTATCGAGCAGGTTGCCGAACACTTCGTTCAGGTCATGCTCTTCAACCGGCCAACGGTGTTCGTCTGTTAAATCAGTCGTCAGCTCAAACGATTTTTCAGGATACAAGCGGCCCAGCATCCACAACAAATCCCTGGCCTGCTTGACGGGTAACGCGCTTTTTCCGATCTGCGGCCCTGCAAACCGACTTCGCCGCATCTCGGTTTCAAGCTGTTTGTCGATATCACCGAGCCGGCGAGCCATTTCGTCCCTTAAGGTTGTATCCAGGGGGCGGCTGTCGTCCTCAAGTATCTGACGGACCGCAGCAATGGGGGTTTTGACACTGTGAGAGAGGTTGGCCAGGGCGTCCCGGGAGCGCTCCAGGCGCTGATCCAGCGAATCCAGCAACTGGTTCAGTTGGTTTACCAGGGGCCGGAATTCTTCTGGCGCCCGGACATCGATTCGTGAAATGGAGCCACCCTGCAGTTTGGTCAGAGCAGACTGCAGCGAGACCACTGGCCTCAGCGCGAGCGCGATACCAACCCAGATGACGGCAACCAGTAGCAGAATCAGAAGAATCGATACGATGGCCGTCCATGCGTGTAACTCCGCCTGGCTGGACCTGAGCGCGTCCATGTCTTCTGACACGATGATGACATAGGGCGCGCCATCAACCGTAATCTGTCGGCGATAAGCAAGGATGTCTGATGGTGCACTGGCTGCTCCGGAGCCCTGAACCCGGATGCTCCCTTGCTGCTCGGTCTTCAGCAGAGGCTCCAGTAAAGGGCGCCAGGATTCCGGAGAAATCGTGGTTACGGTGGGGGAATGTAGCGCGAACGCATGGTGGAAAACTTCCTCGAAATAGTCCCCGGTCTGCAGGGCGTCCAGTTGGCCTCCGGATTGACGCACCTGCAGTTCCAGGAAGGCAACTTCGTCATGCAATCTTCCCTCCACGAAATCCCGGGACATGCGGTCGAGCAACAGGCCATGGACGACCCACGCCAGTGCCATTAACACAATGCCTGATGGTAACAGGAGCGTTAGCAGGGTGGTTCTGACGGACAGGGGGTTAGTGTTCGGCATCTTTGAACAGGTAACCCTGGCCCCGCCGGGTCGCGATGGTTTCAGCCCCGACCAGTTTCCTTAGCCGGCGGATGTAGGCTTCGATGACGTTGTCACTCGGGTTGTCGTTGAGGCTATAAAGTTGTTCCATGAGCTGGTCTTTGGAAAAGACATGCCCCGGACGGTTCATCAGGCATCGGAGCAGGCGGAACTCGGTGCCCGTGAGCGAGTGTTCGGTGCCATCCTGAACTTTCAGGCTCTGACGGTTTTCATCCAGCTCAAAGCGGCCAGCTTTGACCGTAGAATAAACACGTCCATCGCCTCGGCGGATAATCGCGTTAAGGCGGGCGATCAGTTCTTCGGTCTGGAACGGTTTGGCCAGGTAGTCATCGGCACCCGCTTTCAGGCCGTCAACCTTATCCTGCCAATCGCCTCTGGCGGTCAGAATCAGCACTGGAAAATTGATGCGATGAGCGCGCCATTGTTTGAGCACCGTCAAACCATTGCCATCTGGCAGGCCCAGATCCAGCACACACACGCGATAGCTCTCCTGTGAGCCGAGAATACCAGCCTCTTTCGCTGTTCGTGCGATATCGACACTGAAGCCTGATTTTTCGAGCTTACGTGAAAGGCCATCAGCCAATAAGCGGTCGTCCTCTACCAGCAGTAATCTCATCTCACTCGCCTCGATTGCATCGGTTCCTGTTGTACCCCAAAGCACTATGCCGCAGTAGCCTGAATTCAGCCTGAACAGCAATTAATCGGCTTTTTCAGAAAGAATTCAGGTTGGTGGGCCATGGTATCGCCTGTTCGCTCTGCACTTGAATGTTGCTCACTCCGGGCCTGCATTCCTCACCAGTCACAATACAGGAGACATTTCCATGAGAATAACAAAGTTCATCACTGCGGCGGCCGCCTTGTCACTTTCTGCTACCGCCTTTGGCGCCGGCGCCCATGGGCACAGCCACGGGCATGGACACGGCTCTGGCGCTGCCATTGGCGAACCGGCAAACGCTTCGGAAGCCACTCGCACCGTCACGGTGGCTATGTATGACAACTACTACGAGCCGGAAACCATCGACATTCAGAAAGGTGAGGTGGTGCGTTTCGTGGTGGAAAATCACGGCCAGTTGGTGCACGAGTTCAACATCGGAACGGCCGATATGCACGAAGCCCATCAGCAAGAAATGGTCATGATGGTGGAGCACGGGGTTATCCAGGGTGGAACCATCAACCACCAGATGATGGAAATGGATATGGGGGACGGACACACCATGAAGCATGACGATCCGAACAGCGTACTGCTGGAGCCGGGCCAGAGCGGTGAACTGATCTGGCGTTTTTCCGGTGACACCACCCTGGAGTTCGCCTGCAACGTGCCCGGCCATTACCAGGCAGGCATGTACGGTGACGTAAGGTTCCAACAGTAACAGGAGTAGAACCATGACCAGACGTCTGATAGCGGTTACCCTGGCCCTGCTGTTGCCGGCCATCGGCGTGGCAGGGGAATATGACCTGACGGTTGACCGGGTAAAGATCGATACCGGCGATTTCGTCAAGGAAGGCATTGGCTACAACGGCAGCTCGCCCGGCCCGACCCTTCGATTCAAAGAGGGCGAGGACGTGGTGATCAACGTCACCAACAACCTGAAAGAGACTACCTCGATACACTGGCACGGCCTGATCCTGCCGTTTGAGCAGGACGGTGTGCCCGGTATCAGCTTTCCCGGCATCCAGCCGGGTGAAACCTTTACCTACCGATTCCCGGTGGTGCAGGCGGGTACCTACTGGTACCACAGCCACTCCGGTTTCCAGGAACCGAATGGCGCCTACGGGGCCATCATTATCGAGCCTGAAGGTCGGGAGCCGTTCCGGTATGACCGCGAGTACGTGGTGCAGCTGACCGACAAGCACCCGCATTCCGGTGACCGCATCATGCGGAATCTGAAGTCGTCGCCTGACTACTACAATCGCCAGCAGCAAACGGTGATGGATTTCTTTACCGAATCCCGTGAGCAAGGCTTCATGGCTACGCTGCATGATCGCAGGATGTGGGGCCAGATGCGGATGATGAAAGCGGATATTGAAGACGTGCAGGGCTTCACCGGACTGATCAATGGCAAAGGGCCGGAGCAGAACTGGACGGGGCTGTTCAAGCCCGGTGAGCGGGTGCGCCTGAGGTTTATCAACTCCTCCGCCATGACCTACTTTGACATTCGTATTCCTGGCTTGAAGATGACGGTGGTCCAGGCCGATGGCAATAACGTCCAGCCGGTGAATGTGGACGAGTTCCGGATTGGTGTGGCAGAAACCTACGATGTGATTGTGCACATCCGTGATGAGCAGGCCTATACCATCTTCGCCGAGTCCATGGGCCGCTCCGGCTATGCCCGTGGCACGCTGGCACCCCGCGAGGGCATGGTGGCTGAAGTGCCGAAACTGCGCAAAGCGCCGATGCTGACCATGGCGGATATGGCCGGCCACATGGACCATGGCGATATGGACCACGGCTCGATGAATCATGGCGGTATGGACCATGGCAATATGAGCGATGGGGCGATGGATCACAGCAACATGAACCACGGCAGCATGAACCACGGCAGCATGGATCACGGTTCCATGAACCACGACTCCATGAGTCAGGGTGGCATGGATCATTCGGCCCATGGTGCTGGAATGCCGGAAGACCCCTTCTACGCCAGCGGCAGTGGCTTGCTTCCAACGGCCAGTAATGGCGGGAAGTTTCTGTCTTACTCCGATCTCCGGGCTCAAAGCCCGCTCTATGAAGAGCGTGAGCCGACCCGTGAAATCGAAATGCGCCTGACTGGCAACATGGAGCGTTACGAGTGGAGCATCAACGGCGTGAAGTATGAGGATGCTGACCCAGTGGTGCTGCAATACGGAGAGCGGGTCCGGTTCAAGTTCGTGAACGAGACCATGATGACGCACCCGATGCACTTGCACGGCATGTGGTCAATCCTGGATGTCGGGGCCGGTAAGTGGAATCCGATCAAGCACGTGATCAGCGTGGCGCCGGCGACCACGGTGTATATGGAAACCGAGGTGGATGCACCGGGTGAGTGGGCGTTCCATTGCCATCTGTCTTATCACGCGGCGGCAGGCATGTTCCGCATAATTGTGGTTGAGGGCGGCCCGAATGACGAAGTCGCCTCTGGCGAAGCACGGGCCAAGGGAGGTGACGCATGAAAACGTGTAACCCATGGCTCGCCCGGATTTCCGCTTTGACGCTGATGGGTCCTGTCACCGTGCTGGCAGACGAGGCGATTGATGCGCACAGCGTTAACACGTTCTGGGGTGTCAGTGCTGAAAAATTCGAGTATCGCTACAGCGATGCCGATGAAAAACTGGCAGTGATTGAAACCGATGCCTGGTATGGCAGTGACGAGTTGAAATTCCGGTGGCAGTTCAGGGGGGAGTGGGAGGAAGCTCACAACGCCTGGGAAACCCTGGAGAACCAGTTTCTGGCCCAGACCCCGATCAGTGAGTTCTGGGATGCCAAGGCAGGTATTCGCATCGATACACCGGAAGGCCCGGACCGGGTTTACGGCGTGATCGGGCTGACCGGTCTGGCGCCTTACTGGTTCGAGATCGACACCAACCTGTATGTCAGTGATGAGGGCGACGCCTCGGTGGATTTTGAGGCTGAGTACGAGCTGCTGATCACTAATTACTGGATTGTCTCTGCCACCTTCGAAACCTTGCTGGCGTTCTCGGAAGACCGGGAGATTGGCGTGGGTAAGGGTATAAACTCCACCGAGATGGGCTTGAGGCTGAGTTACGACCTGATCGACCGCTCTTTCTCACCTTATGTGGGCGTGGTCCATGAGCGCAAATACGGCGACACAGCCGATTTCGCTCGCGCCAGTGGCGGAGGTACCGAAGACTGGTTCGCGGTGGTTGGGGCGAGACTGGCCTTCTGATCACCGTTTTAACGGGCTCCGGGAATTCCTGGAGCCCGTTTTCCATCTACTATTTGATGTATGTCAGTTCCATCGAAATCCTTCGTCTCTTTTCAGTTTTAGTTCAGGTTGGGGTGCTGTAATAAAAGGAATTAACCTGGTGTAGAGGTGCAGCCCGATGACAAAAACACACAAAGCAACCAGTCAAGAACAGTTTCTGATGCACAGGAAACTGACAGTACAAGGCCTTGGCGAGCGGCAGTGGGAAGAGCTCATCCAAGAGCTCAACAATAACCCCGGCGTCGATTTTGCCGAGCGCAAATCCGGCAACCAGTTGCATGTCACCTATGATGGCACACATTACTCTACTGACGAGTTGATTGAGTTGATTGGGGCTCATGGCGGCGGCCTGAAGCCCGGGTGGTGGACTCGCCGGAAACTGGCTGGATATCGTTTTACAGATGAAAACGTCCGGGCCAATGCCAAGCATGTACCTGTCTGCTGTTCGAAAATGCCACCGATGAAAAAGTGACCGGAGGCTAAATGAGCAAGGAACAGGACAGAGTCACTCGCTACAAAAAAGGCAGCCTCACGCTGGCGGGTACGGTCATGCTGGGTACCGGTGTCATGATTGGCGCCGGTATTTTTGCATTGACCGGGCAAATGGCACAAATGACGGGTGCTCTGTTCCCGCTCGCGTTCCTTGCAGCGGCGGTGATTGTCAGCTTCAGCGCCTACTCCTATATTAAAATCTCCAATACCTGGCCGTCTGCGGGCGGTATTGGCATGTACTTGCACAAGGCCTACGGCAATCGGCTGCCAACCGCGTTTAATGCCTTGCTGATGTATTTTTCCATGGTGATTGCCCAGAGCTTTCTCGCGCGCACGTTTGGCTCCTACACCATGCAGCTTTTCGGAGGCGATGAAAGCGGGGGAATGGTTCCCATTTTGGGGGTATCACTGATTCTGGTGGCATTTCTTGTCAATCTTCAGGGCAACCGGATGATTCAGGGCGTGGCTTCCTTTATCGGGGTCCTGAAAATCGGCGGCATATTGATTTTTGGGTTGGTTGGTTTGTGGATTGCCGACAGCATTTCGGTCGATTTCTCGAGCCCGGGCGACGCTGGAGCTGCTGGTAATTTTCTGGGAGCTACTGCGCTCGGGATTCTGGCTTTCAAGGGTTTCACCACCATCACCAACAGTGGCTCGGAAGTTAAAGACCCGAAGCGAAACGTGGGGCGCGCCATTGTTATTTCCATTGCGGCCTGCGTGGTGATTTACACGCTGGTCGGATTTGCTGTCGCCAGCAACCTGTCATTGGCTGAAATTATCGAAACGCGAGACTACTCCCTTGCCGCTGCCGCGCGCCCGGCACTGGGGGAATACGCTGTCTGGTTCACCGTTGCCATTGCCATGATGGCTACCGCCGGAGGTATTCTGGCCAGCATTTTCGCGGTATCCCGGATGCTCGCGATGCTGACGGAAATGAAACTGGTTCCTCACCGGCATTTCGGCATGCCGGGTAGCATCCAGAAGCACACACTGGTCTACACTGTAGCTCTGGGGCTGATTCTGACCGCATTCTTTGACCTCTCCCGCATCGCGGCGCTGGGCATTGTGTTCTATCTGATCATGGACATAGCCATCCATTGGGGCGTACTTCGCTATTTGCGCGAAGATGTGCAGGCCAAAGCGTGGGTGCCAGCTATCGCCATTTTGCTGGATTTGCTCGTCCTTGGAGGCTTTGTCTGGGTCAAACTGAATACCGATCCGTTCGTTATCGGCGTGGCAGTTGTCACCATGATTGCAATCGCGGTAGTCGAGCAGATCTTCCTGAAAAAGTCTGAGAATTCCCGGCAATCGGGACATGAGAAGCCTCATGAACATAACCACTAATAACCAGGATACAACGAGGAGGGCAGGACCATGATGGAAGATAATATGTTTGGCCACACCATGTGGGCAGGGCATTGGCTGTGGATGCTGGTGATTGCCATCGTTGTTGTCATTCCGGCCTGGCGCATTTGCCAGCGCACGGGATATCCGGGGTGGATGGGTATCCTGATATTGATACCGATAGTGAACCTGATTCTGTTGTACATCATTGCGTTTGGAGACTGGCCAAGCAACAAAGACGGCGAAGGGAGGTCTTGATGGACAAGGCGAAAAATCAGGCACCGCAGGGACAAAGAGAACTTGAGTTGATTGTGCCGGGAATGGGATCAGACCACTGCGCCGGTATTATCAACAAGACGATCAGTCGCCTGGACGGAGTCAGTAATGTTCAAACCAACATAGCCAGGCACAGGGTGAGTGTACGCTCCTTCACGTCTGGCCCTGACGGAGATGCTGTAAGAAAGGCAGTGGAGGGGGCTGGCTACGATGTGGCTTCCGTCAGAGAGGTTGGCACCAGAACGTTCAAGGTGACTGTTCCGGGGA
Organism: Marinobacter sp. MBR-99; assembly: GCF_040547575.1. NCBI lineage: Bacteria > Pseudomonadati > Pseudomonadota > Gammaproteobacteria > Pseudomonadales > Marinobacteraceae > Marinobacter > Marinobacter sp. MBR-99. The sequence continues at coordinate 27,359 of NZ_JBEPPY010000007.1, forward strand.
TGGGGTCTGATCACTGCGCAGGCATCATCAAAAGCACACTTGGGCGACACGACGGCGTGCAGACCATTTCAACCAATATCGCCAACCACACCGTAAGCGTGGTGGTCGGCCCGGCGGGTCCTGCAGAGCAGGAGCTGAAGAAGCTGATCGAGGGCGCCGGATACGACGTTGCCGCTGTTGCGCTGGAGGGAGACACCAACCAGGAAGAAGACTCAGCCGTCGAGGAGGCTTACCTCAAGCTTGCCTTGCGAAGGCTCTGGATTGCTGCGGTACCGACCACGCTGATCATGCTGCTGATGATGCCGCATATGTTCTGGCAGCCCATCCCGGGCTATCTGGCGATTGTCGTCGTGCTGGCATTCCCCGTGGTGTTTCTCTTCGGCGGTGCCGCTACCCATAAGGCGTCCTGGCGCTCCCTGAAGAACGGCACCTTCAACATGGATGTGCTGATATCCATGGGCAGCCTGCCACCGTTCATCATTGGCCTGGTGGGCTTTGTCTATCCGATGACCTCCTTCATCGAGATGGCTGCCACCATCATGACCTTCCATGTGCTTGGTCGGTACCTGGAAGCAAAAGCCAAGGGCAAGGCCTCGGAGGCCATCCGGAAATTGCTCACCCTCGGCGCTAAGACCGCGCGCGTGGAACGGGAAGGGGAAGAGGTCGAAATTCCCGTGAAGGATTTGGCTCCAGGCGACATCATGATTGTCCGGCCCGGTGACAAGGTGCCCACTGATGGTGAAGTGGTGGATGGTGAGAGTCATCTGGATGAATCCATTGCCACTGGCGAGTCTGTCCCGGTATACAAAAGCACGGGAGACACGGTTATTGGTGCCACCATCAACAAGGAAGGTCGCCTGAGAGTCAAGGCTACCCGTGTTGGTGGTGATACCTTCCTGGCCCAGGTGGTGAAACTGATCGACGAGGCTCAGGGCTCCAGGGTGCCAATCCAGGAGTTTGCTGACCGCATGACCGGTCGCTTCGTGCCGCTGGTTCTTGTTATTGCCCTGGGCAGTCTTGTGGTCTGGCTGTTTGCAGGCGATACACTCCGACCAATCCTTGAATGGGGCGCCGCTTTCCTGCCGTGGGTGGACCCGACGGCGGCCACGCCGGTGCTGGCTATCCTGGCGGCTATTGCGGTGTTGGTGATTGCCTGCCCGTGCGCCCTGGGACTGGCAACGCCAACGGCCCTGATGGTGGGGTCAGGTATTGGTGCCGAGCGCGGCATCCTGATTCGCTCGGGAGAGGCTATCCAGACCTTCAAGGACATCAAGGTCATGGTGTTGGATAAAACCGGAACAATTACCCGGGGAGAGCCAAAACTCACGGAAACCGTCGTCGCCTCGGGGATAACGGAAACCGAACTGCTGGAGCTTGCGGCTGCGGTAGAGAATGCCTCTGAACACCCCATCGCCCGAGCGATCGTCGACGGCGCCCGGGAGCGGGGCGTAAAGCCCGGTGATGTATCTGACTTCCGCTCCACCGGTGCCCGGGGCGTGTCCGGAACCGTGGCGGGTCAGACGGTGCTGATCGGTAACCGTCTGCTATTGGAAGAAAGCGGTGTGCAAGGGCTGGACGCCCTGGACCAGGCGCTTCAGGACCTGGAGGGCAAGGGCAGAACCGCCGTCATTGTCGCCCGCGACGGTCAGGCCTGCGGCATTGTCGCGGTTGCCGACACGCTCAAGGACGAATCCGTCGCGGCGATCAAAGCCATGCACGAGCAAGGGCTGCACGTCGTCATGATTACCGGTGACAACGAGCGGGCCGCCAACGCCGTGGCCAAAGAAGTCGGTATTGATGAGGTGCGTGCCGGCGTGTTGCCCGAGGGCAAGGTGGACGCCATTCGGGAACTTCAGGAAAAATACGGCAACCACGTCGCCATGGTGGGTGACGGCATCAACGACGCCCCGGCGCTGAAACAGGCAAACGTGGGTATTGCTATAGGCGCCGGTGCGGACGTGGCCATAGAAGCTGCGGACGTCACTCTGGTTCGTGGGGAGCTGTCGGGCGTTGTCGACGCCATGGTGTTGTCCCGTGCAACCTTCAAAAAGATCGTTGAAAACCTGATATGGGCCAGCGGCTACAACGTCGCCGCTATTCCTATCGCCGCGTCGGGCCTGTTGCACCCGATGATCGGTGTGGTGGCAATGACCGCCAGCTCGCTGTCCGTCATTGGTAATTCGATGTTGCTGCGTCGGCGTTACGATAAAGTGCGCCGCTAACATGGTGAACCGTGGTTGGCGTCGGGTCAGTTGATGTCGATACGATCAATTGTCGGCATGTTGCTTGTCACGGTGTTATGGGCAATCTGCTTTCCCTTTATCGTGGTGGGTCTTCCAGACGCGCCACCCTTGCTTTTTGCGGCGTTACGGGCATTGCTGGCGGGTATCTGCCTGGTTCTGATCGCCCTTGCAAGGGGCGGTCGCGTCCGATACTCCCCCCGACGGTTTTTTTTGTTGACGGCTATCGGCTTCAGTTACACGGGTATGGGGCTTGGCGGGATGTTTCTCGGAGCCGGAGAATTGGGCCCCGGGCTTGCAACCGTTTTGGCAAACGCACAACCACTTTTTGCAGCTGTGTTGTCCTATTTTTTCATCAGGGAAGTTGTGAGCGGGCGTCTGTTTGCCGGATTACTCATTGGCTTTATCGGTGTTGTGGTGCTCGCAGCGCCTGACATGGAAGTAAGTAACTCCAGATTCATAGGATCGGTTTATATTCTTGGTGGCGCCGTTGGTACTGCCATTGGAAACGTACTGCTTAAATACCAGGCCGGCAGCGATGATATCTACTGGTCAATGGGCATTCAGCTTGTAATTGGTTCAGTTTTTCTGGGTTTTGCTTCTGTCATCCTGGGCGAAGGCATGGACATTAACTGGACCTGGTCGTTTGCCACCGCTGCTTTAATGCTGTCCATTCCCGCTACGGCACTGATGGTCGTGTTGTGGTATGCCCTGCTGGCAAGCGCTCCTTTGAACAGTCTCAATTCGTTTACCTTTCTTACGCCGGCCATAGGTGTTGTTATCGGGCTACTGTGGTTTGGGGAAACCTTCACTGTTGTGGAAATCACCGGCATTAGTATCACAATTATTGGTCTGATTATCGTCATGAAAGCACCGGGCGAAGGCGGGAGGGTGCGCGAAGTTCGTCCAGGAATTGATTGAGATCAACTCTTTTTCCAAGCTGACTGAAGTGTTCAGTTTGAATTCAGACTTCTGTGATTACCTAGACTTATCACTTGGGTTTAGGAGCTGGTAAGTAAAAATTGCTTGTCACAGCTTCAGGAGAATTCGTTATGGAATTTAGCCGTCGATATTGGATTACCCTTTCTTTCTTCGGTGTGATTGCTCTGGTTCTCCTTTGGGGCGAGCACAAGGTTCATATTCTCGGCGCACTGCCGTGGTTGATTCTCCTGCTGTGCCCGCTAATGCATATATTTATGCACGGAGGCCATTCCGGACATCAACATGGTCCGAAAAAGGAAGATCACCATGAGCAATGAAGCAACTGACTACGGGCTCTGGAGTCTCGTCGTCCTGAACTCTGCTGTTTTTATCTTTTTTGCGTTCAGCTTTTTCAAGCCTAAAACTAAGCGCGACTGGCGCTCGTTTGGTGCCTTTAGTGCGTTTCTGGTCGCGTTGTTTACTGAAATGTACGGTTTCCCGTTAACTATTTACTTCCTTGCGGGCTGGTTACAAAGCAGCTACCCAGATGTTGACTGGTTTTCCCATGACAGCGGGCATTTACTGGAAATGTTGTTTGGGTGGCAGGGTTCTCCCCACTTCGGGCCATTCCATTTGCTGAGTACCGCTTTCATTGCGGGTGGATTTTATCTGATGTGGGATCGTAATAAAGTCGGTAACAACATAATAAAGTTGGTAACTTACTAATAGAGTTGGTAACTCGTTTCCGGTGTCCGCTTGGTCAAACCGCTCATCAAAAAATGAAGAGAGTAACCGGATCAACGAATGCCGCTTCATGGGATTCGATGCTGGTATGCCTTTGGAGTCGGCTCGACAAAAAATAACTTTATAAGTACGCACTGTTACACAGAAGCTGAAATCCTCTCCTAGTATTTTACCCACGACGGCACTGCTTCAACGCCTTTCAGAAGGTGGTAGCCGTTAGGGACTAAACGAAAACACGGAGGCTTTAAATGCTAAGACTATTTGTCTTATTCGCGTCTTTATTATCCATTGCACTCATATCCATCCAGACACATGCGAGCAACAACGGAACTGCTGCTTGTGAGACTCTTCCAGAACCTTTTCGTCAGCTTGCAACAATGACGTTAGACCCAGCCGTGGGGAATCCCCCTCAAACTGGGCTCTGCCACCGTGTTGCTAATGCTGAAAAGCACTACGCAAAAGAGGCTGACGATAAGGCGATTCAAGAGCTGGAAAAATATATCGCAGGCGTTAGTAAGAGAAGCGGAAAATTTATTGGGGAGAGTTACGCGGCTGCATTGATATCTGAAGCCGAGAGAGTCGTTTCCATTATTTCTGGTAACTTTGAACCAGAGACATTGGCTATAAATGGCGGTGTGTTCGGCTTCAACGATAAGGCACCTATCGGCGGCGCAATCGTTAACGTTAGCTTTATCGAGTCGGGATCTACGTTCACAGCCACCACCGATAGCAATGGTCTGTTTTCAATCTCAGATCTAACGGAAGCTGGAGTTTACGTTGTAGACGTAACAACTCAGGATGGAAGAACAGGCAGCGCTCAAGGCAGTTTGCTTGAAACCGAAAACACATCTTCTGTACTCGTTACTGTTGACCCCGCAGGTAGCAGTGCCATCTACGGAACTGTTTATGATGAATCTGGGCTGCCTGCTCCCGCCGCTCTGGTAACAGCTATCTTTCCCGATACTGACCGAAAATACTCAACAATCTCGTCAAGCGATGGATCTTTTGCACTGACGAATGTCCATGGAGATGGAACTCTGATTCTCGTTGGCTTCAAAAACGATACTGGTGCTAGCGGATCCACCACTGGAGTCCTGTCGAGTTACTCCTCCCAGATCACGCGCAACCTGACAATAACTGCGCCTCAGACTGTAAATGCCGAGTTCCTGAATAGCAATTTCGAGAATGGCCTAGAAGGATGGTCTACGGAAGGCTCAGTCACCCTCATTGACCGAAACCTTGTTTTCACCACACCGGACTCAGGCAACTAAGGGAGATTGAGTAATATGGATATCATGAAGAAAGTGGCGCCAAAGTTAAGCGTCGTGATCCCTTGCACAGCAGTGATGCTTCTCGCCGGTGCGCAAAGCGCAGCTGCAGCTGGCTGTCCGGTAACCCAAGCGGCTGTTGTCAGCAATGCTGGCTCGCAATCAGCAAAGGGTACCTTGAGTCAGGCGTTTGTTGTTCCACCTGCTTACGAGCAAGTCTCTGGCCGTCTTCGGTTTCTTTCTAACGAGTGGCCGCAATACTACGGTACAGAGTATAATGACACTTATCTCGCACGTTTAACTGCGCCCGGTAAGGTCGAAATCATAGCGAACGGAAACGTCAACAGTTCTACCTGGTCATCAGGTCTGCTTGGGTATAACGGGGCTACGCCTGAGATCAATTACAACACGGATCTTTCCGGGCTGGTAGGCACGACGGTACAGCTAGCGTATGAAGTACAGGATGTAGGGGATACGATCGTAGACTCGGCCCTGGCCGTGGACGCCGTGCAGGTCCTCCGTACAGAGCAATTTGTGCCCGTCGAAGGACAAGGTGGTGCATTGACCGGCGATGCTACGATCAGTGGATCATTTGGCCAGGCGGTTAAACTGACATTCACTAACCAGAACCTTCTTGGCACGACAATATCTGTCAAGGATACTGACCCGCTTGGACAAACGAAGGAGTCGATTATTCTGCCTCAGCAGAGCGTCACCTTCACTTTTGTAAACGGTGGGGACGAGCCTATGGGATGGAATTTTGAGGTATCGACCAATTCCGATGCATTCATAGTTTCATATGGCATCGAATCTACCTGGACTGACGGGATGCCACCCAATCCATGCTTCTAAGACTGTTTGTTTTGACTCTCGTCATTATCGGATCGGCTTGTAGTACTCAGTCGCAGCAAGCACATGCTCAAGAGAGCGATGCGGTCACAATCAATTTGACTGGGGACGCGATTGAGGCAGCCGTTCTTTCGGAAGGAACACTTTGGCTGAAACTCACACCAAGTGGAAGAAACCAATTGGCCACCGCGACGAAGGATAACCTGGGTAACCGAGTAACGATCCACGTTCTTGACCATCAAGCGTTATCGCTAATGGTCGTTCACGAACTCCCAATGGAGAAGCTGGTAATCAAGGCTCCATCACCAGAGCTAAAAGCCGCAATAGAACCCTATCTGGTAAAAACGAGATAGAAACTTTAAACGGGGGCAATTTCTGCCCCCGAACTCCACTTGCAGTTCCAAAGATTTTTGAAAGGTTGAGATCAAACCACTAGATCTTTGGAGACACTCGTGCAGACATAAGTCACTCAAATGCGTCATCCCCAATATTTCCTTCAGCCCTTCAGCTATGGATCACACGTGGAACATGCCTTCATGATGGAAAGGAACGGAGGCGAGCAATAAGACTCAGCTGAGAGGCAAAAACGGAATAGGATTGGAATTTGGTGCCAGTCAGGCTTTTAATAGTTACTGACTTTATTATTATGCAGGGGGCAGCCATTCTAGTTAAACCTACCTCAAAGTTACCGACTTTATTTCCATCGCATCGGTTCTGAGGGGAAAATACGCCCCCTGGAGAGACTTTTAGTTACCAACTTTTTTACGATCCTACATCTGATCGCGGCCGGTTGGCGCACACTGTACACCGCTCAGAAAGAGAGCAAACTCGCCACCAGTGGGCTTTATGCCTGGGTTCGTCATCCGCAATATGTCGGGTTTGCACTGATCATGTTTGGCTTTCTCCTGCAATGGCCGACGCTGCTTACCCTGGCAATGTTTCCGGTACTCCTATGGATGTACTCACGTTTGTCCATTCATGAGGAGAAAGATATCGAGAAAGAGTTTGGGGAGGCGTGGCGCGACTATGCGGCTAAAACACCACGGTTTATCCCAAGTTTCCGGGATTTTCGACAACGGATTTAGCTTCATGGCCAGGGCGCTGAATTGGCATCGCAACGACGTGCGTTCAACTTAAGGAGAGTAAGCCATCATGGATATCAAAAGCTTTGGTGAGTTGATCGAGTGGACCCGAGACCTGCACACGCATCTGGCCCAGTGTCTCGGGCACTGCGCCACGCGGCATGAGGAGGAAAGGGCAGGAGCGTTACTGGAGTATCTTGCATCTCACGAATCGGAACTTGCACGGATCGTCGAAGAGTTTGAGGGTCAGAGTGCCAGTAACACACTGGAAACACGGGTCTATGACTACCTCAGACACAATCCGATAGAAACACACCGCACCTGCGACGAGCCATACGCCAAACTGGATTTCCAGGGAATCTACCGCGAGGTTATGGATTTCCATGAGCAAGTCATGAATCTGTACAAGAATCTTTTGGACAAAGCGGAAATCCCGGAAGCTCGAGAGTTGCTGGAAGGACTACTGGAGATGGAAACGAACGAGTCTATGCGCCTGGCCCGGCAAATAGGACGGATGGACGATCTGTGATTCATTACAGGCTTTCCTGCTTTCTTCTAATTGTTTTGTTTTCTGCCCCTCTTCTGGCGAGCACGACTTCGGCGGTTTCTTTAATTGAACGCATGGAGCAGTTGCTTTGGTCAGACAGTAGTCACGGCCGCTCCACCATGCGTATCGAGAGTGACTACTGGACTCGGGAGCTGCAGTTGGAAGCCTGGATGAATCGGCCCGATCACACCTTGATCCGGATTCACTCACCGAAAAAAGAGGCTGGCGTTGGCTCGCTGAGAATCGGCGATGCCATGTGGAATTACCTTCCCAAAGTTGATCGCACCATCAAGATCCCGCCGTCAATGATGCTGCAGCCATGGATGGGGTCCAACTTCAGCAATGATGATCTGGTCAAGGATAGCTCCTTTGTCGACGACTACACCCATGAGGTTGCCGGGGTCGATGATTCAGGCGAGGTGCCGGTGTACCGGGTCGTCTCAACACCACGGCCCGACGCGCCGGTGGTCTGGAGCCAGCTTGAATTCGAGATCCGCGCGGACGCTATTCCCGTGTCCCGAACGATCATCCACATTGAATCCATTGAATTCGATATTCCTGTAGACGAGGCGCTTTTCTCATTGCGTCGCCTGCGCAACCCGGAATGAGGCTCCGCTATTAGCATCGTCAATGTCCAGCATGTGTCGCGGATTTATCAGCAGGATTCCATCGCCGTCAAGGCGCTGAACGATGTATCCGTGGCGATCGAGCCCGGTGAGTTCACAACGCTGGTGGGGCCGTCGGGTTCGGGCAAAACTACCCTACTGAACCAGATCGGGGCCCTGGACGAACCGGATACGGGGCGCATTCAGGTGGCGGGTGAGGAAATCACCGGGCTCAGCCGCAAGAAGCGCACCATTCTGCGGTTGTGGAAAATCGGTTTTGTGTTTCAGGAATACAACCTTATCGGCGTCTTGTCGGCTCAGGAGAATGTGGAGTATGTGCTGATGCTTCGCGGCATTCCGTTTCGGGAACGACGGGCCGAGGCCCGGCGCATTCTCGCGGAGGTCGGGCTGCAGGGGATGGAACAGCGTCTGCCCCATGAACTCTCCGGCGGCCAGCAACAACGTGTCGCGGTGGCCAGGGCCATCGTCAGTAAGCCTGCGATTGTCCTGGCCGATGAGCCAACCGCCAATCTCGACTCCGCGACCGGTGCGGCCCTGCTGGACCTGATGCGGGGTCTGAACTCGGAGCACGGTATTACCTTTGTGTTTTCCACCCACGATCCGATGGTGATGGAGCGAGCGCGCCGGAGGTCTGGTGTTTCTCTGGGCTTTTATCGATGGCATCAATGCCCAGATGATCAACAACATGACCGGTTATGTAACCGGCGACCTGAAAGTGCACCAGCGCGGATTTCACGACGACCGGGAAATGAACATTGCCGTTGCCGAGCATTGGAACCTTGCTGAGGAAATGTCCTCCGTAACCGGTGTCGCAGCGACCACGCCCAGGGTGACGGGCAATGCGCTGGCCAGCCATGCCGACCAGTCACGGGCCTTGCAGGTGATGGGGGTCGACAGCACAACAGAGCCGCAGGTAACCCGGCTTGATCGGTCGATCATCCACGGGCGCTATCTGGAGGGGGACAATGAGATCGTTATGGGCGTGGACGCCGCCAGTGCCCTGAGTACCTCCCCGGGAGATGAGCTGGTGCTGGTGGTTCAGGCAGCGGACGGCTCCATTGGCGCAGACCGGTTCGAGGTGGTGGGTGTTTTCGAAACCGGCATCAAACGTATTGATGGCTTCGTGGCCCAGGTGTCCCTGGCATCCGCCCAGACGCTGTATGCCTTTGAAGGTCGGTTTACCGAGATTGCGGCCCGCGTAGAGGACTCTGACCAGTTCGAAGCGGTGGTTGGAAGCCTGCGGAAGCAGCTGCAGGAACGCAATGTGGAGGTCCTGGGCTGGCTGGTGGAGATCTTGCCTCCAGCGCCCAGACCATTCGCGGCATCTACCGCACCGGCAGTGACCTGTTCGACACAGAGTATGCATTCATCGATATCAATACTGCCCGAAGCCTGGGTGGACTGCAGGAAGACGAAGTTTCACGGATCGTGCTGAGGCTGTCAGATCGCTCAGACAGTGCGGCCCTGGCACAGACTCTGAACCAGTCGTCGCCTCTGACCAACCACGGGCTGGTGGCCCAGGACTGGGAAACCTTGCTGCCTGTGGTTGTGCAGATGGTTGAGATGAGCAAGGTGGATTTCTATCTCATTCTGTCGGTGGTCTTTGTGGTGGTCGCGATTGGCGTCATGAACACCATGGTGATGTCGGTGATGGAGCGTACCCCGGAACTGGGCGTCATGCTGGCATTGGGTACGAGAGGCGGACAATTACAGCTGACGATTCTGTTTGAGGCATTCTTTCTTGCGGTGTTGGGTATGGTGGCAGGAACGGTGGTTGGCGGCCTGCTTGTGTTCTGGCTTGGCCAGACCGGTATTGATCTGTCCTCGGTCAGTCGCTCTCTGGAAGCCATCCCCGGTATCACCGACCGCATCTATCCGGTGTTGATTTTCGATCATGTCTGGCTTCCCAGCCTGCTGTTGTTCCTGTGCTCCGTGCTGGTAGCGCTGTACCCGGCGTGGCGGGCCTCACGACTGGACCCGGTTGAGGCCATTCGGCATGGTTGATCGCACTCCACTGGTGGCGGTGGGCCTGGCCTGGCTGATGCTGGCTTCGAACGCTGCGGCTGATTTCAGCCATTCCGGATCGCTCAAGAATCTCAGTGCCGGGTCGCGCTCGCTGGTTGATGAGGATCGTTACTTCTCGAACCTTACCCGCCTGCGTCTGGAGCCCCGCTATCGATATGAAGACTGGGTTCTGGATGCGGCCTACGACCTGGAGCTGGTGACAGGCAGTTTTCTGGACAGCCCGGAATTCGCCCTGCTCAGAGAGGTTCCCGATCCACGCTACTGGGATCTTCAGGGCGACGTCTATGAGTCAGGGGATGTGTTGGCGCGTCATCAACTCTACCGTGGCACCATACAGTGGCGCTCGCCAGCCGGGGATTTCCGATTTGGGCGCCAACAGGTGAACTGGTCCACCGCCCTGATCTGGAACCCCATGGACATTCTCAATCCTGTCAGCCCCCTCAATCTGGAACCTGATGAACGAATTGGCGTGGACGCCGTGTTATGGGACAGCCCCTGGGGGGCAACTGGCCGAATCAGCGCTGTTCATGCCCCGCAACACGGTGATAAAGAGGGCAGCACGGCGGCGAGGGCCAAGCGTTTTGTTGCCGGGGTCGATGCCAGTGTGATGATCGGCGATTTTGCAGGCACGACCAAAGCGGGTGTCAGCGGCAGTAGCTCAGTGGCCGGCACCGGTTGGCGTACTGAACTCGTCTGGAGCGAAGCAGATACTGGCGATGGTTACTGGCAGGGCGTGGCAGATCTGAACTGGGCGTATCGCAACGGCTTTAACCTGGCATTGGAGTATTTCTACAACGGTCAGCCCGCACGGCCCGGAAACCTGGACCTTTTGAGGCTGGTTTCCACCCGCCCACTGTATACCGGGCGCCATTATATCGGGCTGCTGGCATGGCAGGATATCAATCCGTTCTGGCAGTATCGCGTGGTGGTCATCCGCAATGCCGATGATGCCAGTTGGGTACTTTACCCCCGGTCCACATGGACGCTGCCATTCAAACGGGAAATTTATCTCACGGCAGGAGCCCAATGGTTCGGAGGCGACAACGACAGCGAATATGGGAGATTAGAGCCGGTCGGGCTAATGGAGTTACAATGGTTTTTCTGAACATATAGTTAGGAATTATATGATAAATAGCCGATGATCTTTTCGTAAGATGACCGGCTATGTTTTAACATGATGTTCGCTGCACCGATTTAGTGATGATTATGGTTAATAGGCGCTCTCTCTGATTGTTCTTTTCCGTAATTAACTTCGCGTGATTCATCCTGGTTTGCCTGAGATTTTTTTACCATCCCATGGTTTTGTTTCTCATGCATACAGTGCATGTGCATGCTTTTAGTATGCTCTGTTTTGTTAGGGTAACTGCGTTCTTCATTGATGCGATCGGCCAAGCCGCCGGCCGTGGCCATGGTTGAAAATGCAGCCATGATTGCAGTAACGATAATTAGTTTTTTCATAATGTTGATCTCTCTTTCTATAAGCTGACTCGGTAATTCAAGTCAGGTTCAGGTTGGTATGGTTTACTTGCTGGCGTTAGAACGCCGGCTGCTCAGCATTCGAGTCAGGCGGTGCCTGCGTCTCCGCGAGCTGACTTTGCCGCATGGTTTACCCTGCGGTATTTTTTTGCTTTTTCTCCAATGCCTTATGATAGGCGCGACCCTCTTTCGTCATCATTTGCAGGCGAGCCTCCATACCTACCTCGGAAATGGCATGGCGCGTCATGTCCCTGTGCAAACGCCGCATATCGTCATTCTGAAGAATCTTTTCAACGGACTCGGTGTTCATCATTTGGCTGTGCATGGCCTTCATGTTCTTATTGTCTGACATGTTGCCTGCAAGTACGGATGTTGAAATCGTGACGGCTGCTGCAAATACAAATAACGTTTTCATTATTACACCTCCGGGTTGTTTGATGGCTCTATTGAAACATCGGTTTCTGAAATGACCCTGAATTTTAATAAAAAACAAAGAATCTCGATATTCCTAACCTATTGAACTATTCTTTGGTCATGAAAATACGTCGACGTTCCGGCCAAAGTCGGACTCAAGCAATAAACATGCGAATCATTGGAGAAAACCATGTCATACACAATCAATCGAATTATCAAAGATGCTGATTTTGAAGAGGTCAGCGCAATCGACCCCGTGGTGTCCATGTCCGCCATTGATAATGACGAACTCAAGCAGGTTGCCGGCAAGGTCAGGGATATGCTTTCTGAGGTTGTTCAGGCGATCTGAAACGTTAAAAACCTCCCGGATGCTGTTGCCGGGAGGTTTTCCACTTTTTCAGGCTACTCCTCTACAGCTCAGGGCCTGCTCAAAGCATCTTTTTCAGCTCACCATAATCACCACCGGTGCGCAGCACCACGGTCACATCATTATTGTTGCGGTTGCGAAAAAACCAGCCATGGTTGCCAGTTAATGCCGGTGGTCACATGGACAGGCACCGATGTACTGCCTCTCGCCCAATGGGTTTTCTTGCCGTTGTTAACAGTATTGGTTGTCAAATGGATGTTTCTTGGATGGTTGATCTTGAGAGACAAATGAAAGAGTGATAATGGTGAGATGGGGAAGCAAATTTTTATATATTTAATGCGCAATAAATAGTCGGCCACCTTTTATAATAAGTGGTCGACTATTTTTTTGACTTGCTAATTCTGAAATTTCATTCAAGAATGAGTGTGATCCATGTCTTTGTTGCCTGATTCACTTTCTTCGTATTTCAAAGCTGATTCACTAATATTCCGGTGATTGGTTTTGTTTTGTGTGCAGATCATTTCAGGTTTTTCTGCACTGATTGTTTTGTTCGGGTAACTGCGTGCTTCATTGATACGATCCGCCAAGCCCGAGTTGGCAGTAGCCATGGTTGAAAATAAGGCAGTGACTGCAGCAGCGATAATTGCTTTCTTCATGATATTTTCCTTTCTTGCCATAAACAGGCTCAGTAATTCAGCTCGGTTTCAGGTTTGTGTGTTTTACTTGTCCGCGATCAGGGCATCGACTGCTCAACATTTGAGTTAGCCGGTGCTTGTGTCTCCGCGAGTTGACTTTCCCGCAGGGGTTACCCTGCGGTGTTTTTCTCCCTTTGTTCTAGTGCCTTATGATAGGCTCGGCCCTCTTTCGTCATCATTTTCACGCGAGCCTCCATACCCAACTCAGAAATTGCATAAAGCGTCATGTCCCTGTGTAAACGCTGCATATCCTCATTCTGAAGAATGTTTTCAACGGGTTTTGTGTCCATCACTTGGTTGTGCGTGGCCTTCATATTCTTATTTTCTGATATGTTGCCTGCAAGTACGGATGTTGAAAAAGTAACTGCTGCTGCAAACACAAATAATTTTTTCATAATTACACCTCCTGTTTGGTTGGTGAATGCAGTTAATCATTAGTTTCTGAAATGAAGCTGAAATATAAAAAATATATTTTTGATATTTGTCAACGGCCGAAAATTGATTGGGTTGTGCGAGGGGTATGCGGATATAATTATTTTATTGTTAAATAGGCTGTGTCGCCGAACAATACGAAGTAAGGGGCTTGAACTGACCTATCGGAAGTACATAGGGACTTTGTGTTCGCTTATTTCTGTTCTCTGTCCTCGTGATCATAAAGGCGATGCGTTTACGATGACGCTGCACAGTCACATCGTTATGGATTCCTTTGAACAGGTTCCGTCCGGAGGCTGCACCGGGGCGTCCGCTGTCGTTGTCAGCAGCGAGCTTGGGTTAGCCCGCCATCAGCATCCAGACGGCCCCAAGGCTGGCCAATGTGCTCACCAGGGGGATAACCCCCATTTTGAACTGGAACGCACAGAGAAACGCCACGGCTGAGAGTGTCAGCATCGGCACATCTACGCTGGCAAGATGGGGCAGTTGCATGTTGACACCATACTCCGAGAAGAGGAATTGCTCGGCGAACAGTGCGCTGATCGCAAACCAAAGTGCCAGGTTGGCAATCACTCCAACGACGACGGCAGTGACGGCCCCAAGGGCGGAAGAAATGGCTTGGTTTGCGCGTAGTTTCTCCACGTAGGGCGCACCGGCAAAGATCCACAGAAAGCAGGGCAGAAACGTCACCCATGTGGTCAGCAGGGCGCCAATAGAGGCGAAGAGGAGCGCAGACTCGCCGGCAGCATCGCGGTAGGCTGCGAGAAATCCAACGAACTGTGTGACCAGAATAAGGGGCCCTGGCGTTGTCTCCGCCAGGCCGAGGCCCTCCAACATTTCACCGGGCTGGAGCCACTGATAGTTCTCAACCCCTTGCTGGGCCACGTAAGACAGCACTGCGTAGGCGCCGCCAAAGGTGACTGTCGCCATCTTTGAGAAAAACACGGCAATCTGCGAATACACATGGCCGTAGCCCAGGGCGGCCAGCAACCCGAACACGGTCAGTGCCCAAAGTACCAGGCAGGTTAGGGCTGCACGCCGGGTGCCGGGGCGTACAACGGTTTCTGTGGTGACCAACGAATGATTGGCCTCCGTATTGTCCGGCCCAAGTCTACGTGCTACCAGGTAGCCCGCAATGCCCGCCGTCAGAACCACGATCGGAAACGGTACGCTGAAAACAAACAAAGCCAGAAAACCGGCAACGGCGAGGAACGGCCTCAAAGTGCCCTTGAGTGCTCGTTTGCCGATTCGTATCAGGGCCTGAACAACAATCGCGAGCACCGCCGCTTTCAGGCCGAAAAAAACACCTTCAACAAGAGTCAGGTCACCGATGGTGACATACGCCCAGGACAAAAGGAAAATTGCCAGGGCCCCAGGAATGATAAACAGCAGGCCTGCAATAACCCCGCCCCTCACACCATGCATTAGCCAACCGATGTAGGTGGCAAGTTGCTGAGCCTCAGGCCCGGGTAACAGCATGCAATAGTTCAGGGCGTGTAGAAATCGAGACTCATCCAGCCACTTCTTCTCGTCTACAATAATCCGGTGCATTAACGCGATCTGCCCTGCCGGGCCGCCGAAGCTGAGAAGACCGATCCTAATCCAGACTATCAGCGCTTCCCTGAAAGAAACTTCACTCATTAGCCCTTTTCCTTGATTACATTATTCAATATCGTTTATTTGTGCCTCGTCCCTGAGGCTGTCGCAGTGGTGCGTACTTTTACAGCATTTTCTTCAGTTCACCGTAATCACCGCCGGTGCGCAGTACCACGGTCACATCGTTGTTGTTGCGGTTCCGAAAGAACCAGCCATGGTTGCCGGTAAAGGCGGCCTCAAGTTCGCCTTCATCCTCCGGAACGCCCCGGCCCTTTTCGTAAGAGATGGACCGGCCGCCACCATCGCCATGGGTGTCAAAGTTAACCGGGCCACCTTCGGATTCCCAGGAAAACCGGGCGATGGCACCCTCATTCATGGTGAGCTTGAACTCCGTACCCTGGCCCGGCGTCAGCACAAAACGAACCTCATCTTTCCATTCGGATTCGTCGGCGGTTGCTGGAGCCGGCTCTTCCGGCGCAGGCTCGGCTTCCGGAGCTGCTTCGGCAGTGGCGGCGGGCTCAACCGATGCTGGCGCTGGCGCTTCTGTCTGGGTTTGCACTGCCACCCTTTGCGCGGCGGCATCGGCGGCCGCTTCTTCGGCCAGCTGTTGCTTTATTTCACCCATTTCGGTCAGGCCCAGAACCCGGCCGGCACCGGTCGGGTCCAGCGCATACTCGGCGGGCATGACCACCGTCACCAGCAGCACCAGTGCAACAATAGCGGCGATGATGGTTGATCGAACCAGTTTGGCGGTGGAGGGTAGTTCTTCACGGTTTGGTCTATCGGTGTTGTACATAACGAATCTCCAGAATTAGGCGACAAAATAACCGGTGAGCTGATAACCGAAGAGCAGGAAGCCTGCGCTCATCATGGCCACATTGGCGGTGTAGGCATGGCGGAAAAAGCCATCGGTTTTACGCCAGAAGCTGATGGCGATCAGGATCATGGCCAGGGCGATGAGCTGGCCGATTTCCACCCCGACGTTGAACGCCAGCAGGTTTGGCACCAGGCCGTCCGGCGAGATGTCGTATTCAATGATTTTTGAAGACAGGCCAAAGCCGTGGAAGAACCCGAAGATCAGGGTGGCGGCCTTGGTGTTGGGCTGAAAACCAAACCACCGTTGATAGGCACCAATGTTGTCCAGCGCCTTGTACACGATGGACAGTCCGATAATGGCATCGATTATGTAGCTGTTGATGCCAATGTTGAAATACACCCCCAGCAGCATGGTGGTGGAGTGGCCCACCGCAAACAGGCTCACGTAGATCGCGATGTGTTTCATCTGGTAGAGGAAGAAGATGACACCCAGCAGGAACAGCAGGTGGTCATAACCGGTGACCATGTGCTTGGCGCCCAGATACATGAAGGCGATCAGGTTAACCCCGGTGATCTCCTGGATATAGCCTTTATCGCCTTCGGCGACGGCATGTGCGAGCACATCGGCGCTCATGCCGAACAGCCCGAAGGTCAGAAAAATCCAGAACAGACGGTATGTGGGGGAAGCTCTGAGCACATGCTTGCGATCAGCAAGTAAGGTTGAGCACATAGTGACTCCTGTGATTTGCCTTTTTGTTTGTGCGGCTTGATTCGACGGTCGAAGACCATACCTTGCCCGCTTTCCTGATTGGAAATTAAATGTGAAAAATGTTCACTGTCGCGGTAGTTTGGTTCTGGCTATTTGGCCTCTCGGCGGGTAATAAAGGAGATAACTGCAATGACATGGCTCATAACCAAATACGCCATCACCGCCGCCCTGGTGGTACTGATTTCGGAAGTTGCCAAGCGCAGCGACAAACTCGGCGCACTGATTGCGGCGCTGCCCATGGTGACGGTGCTCGCGATGGTCTGGATGTATGTTGAGCATCAGCCTGCAGACAAGATTGCCAACCATGCCTGGTACACCTTCTGGTATGTGCTGCCCACCTTGCCGATGTTTCTGTTGTTTCCGTTCCTGTTACCCCGTTTGGGATTCTGGTTGTCGCTGGCGGTCAGTGCCGTGCTGACCATGATCTGTTTTGTTTCCCTGGCACTCGTAATGAAACGATTCGGCGTTGGTTTGATGTAAATTCAATAGCCAGATCAGAGCACGTGTCTGATTGTTTTGAGCGAGATCAAAAAATCCATTATTTAGGATAAATCTTTCAGTCACAGTTCAGGTTGCCCCTCTAGCATTCTCCGCATAACAGCCTTTTGCGGAGAATTCACTTTGCGTTATCTCAGACACCTTCCAAAACTGGGCATGGCCACAATGCTGGCCATCTCAGCCTTGCCTGCAGTGGCCCAGCAGGAGCTGGGCCTGACGTCGGCCATTGAAATCGCCATACAGAATGACCCCTGGCTGCAAGGCAGCGTTTATCAGGAACAGGCCCTCAGGGAAGAAGCGGTGGCACAGGGCTCGCTGCCTGACCCCCGCTTGACGCTCGGGCTGGCAAACCTGCCCACAGACACTTTCGATCTCGGGCAAGAGGCAATGACCCAGACCACCGTTGGCATTACCCAGCGCTTTCCCCGGGGGGACAGCCGCCGGATTGCCAAAGCCAGGGTACTGCAGATGGCGTCAATACAACCCCGCCAGCGAGACAATCGTGAACTCAAGGTGACCGAAACAGTCACCCACCTGTGGCTCGATGTCTGGCGCGCCCAGCAAAGTGTGCAGCTGATCGAGAGCAGTCGTGGCCTGTTCGAGCAGTTGGAAGACGTTGCCCAGGCGGGCTACCGCTCGGCCACAATGAGCGCTCGGCAGCAGGACGTGATTCGCGCATCCGTCGAGCTGACCCGGCTGGACGACCGGCTAACCGCGCTGTCAGCAGAGCTCAGTTCCAGCCGTGAGGCGCTGGCGGAGTGGGTGGGAGCATGGGTTGACGAAATAGCTGGAATCCGTGCCGACCTCCTGGCTGTTGACGATGCCATACCGTCGTATTTGACAGCACTGTCTGCGAACGGCAGTCCGAAGGTCGATAGCGCACTGGCGATCGACCACCCGATGATTCGTGCCACGGATGAACTGATTGAGGTGCGGACTCTGGAGGTGGACCTGGCGAGACAGGCCTACAAACCGGAATGGTCACTGTCTGCACAGTACGGATACCGCGATAGAGCCCCCAATGGCCAGGACAGGGCCGACCTTTTCTCCGTCGGTATCAGTGTTGATCTCCCACTATTCACCAGTAACCGCCAAGACCGGAACCTCAAAGCCTCCGTGGCCCGGGCAGAGACCGTTAAAACCGAACGTATGCTGCAGCTGCGCCAGTTGCAGGCGTCAGCCCGCAGTGCACTGGCGCGCATTGAGCGCCTGGATGAGCGCATTACACGTTACCGGGAAACCCTGCTGCCTCAGATGGAGCAGCAGGCCGAAGCCGCCCTGAGTGCTTACAACTCTGACGATGGTGATTTTGCCGAAGCCGTGCGTGCGCGTATTGCCGAGCTGAATGCCCGCATCGAGCTGGTTCAGATGGTGGCCGAGCGCGCCAGGTCGCAAGCCAGTTTCGATTACGTCACCGCCGGCGCGGACAACGCCTCACCCTCTTCATCGACTCGATATCAGGACTGACAACTATGGCCAATTTCATTCGCCCTCTGGGCTTTCTCGTGCTGGGTGGTTTTGCCGGTGCCGGCATTAGCTGGTGGCTGGCGGCTGGCGCAAGCATGGATCACACCGCTGATCCTGCACATTCACAGGCCCAGGAGCCGCTTTACTGGGTGGCCCCCATGGACCCTGATTTCAGAAGGGACAAACCGGGCAAGTCGCCCATGGGGATGGACCTTGTGCCGGTTTATGCGGACGGCGGAGCCGCGGATGACCCAGCGGGCACCGTCCGGATATCGCCCGCCGTGACCAACAACCTGGGTGTGAGGACCGGCACGGTTATCCAGGGGCGCCTGCCACTAAACATCACCACCGTCGGGCACGTCCAGTATAACGAGGACGCCATGGCCCATGTGCATCCCCGTGTTGAGGGCTGGATTGAGGCGCTGTATGTGAAGGCGGAGGGGGAGCCGGTTGAACAGGGCAAGGCCTTGTACTCGTTGTATTCGCCCACCCTGGTTAACGCTCAGGAGGAACTGGTTCTGGCGTTGAACCGGGGCAACGAGAATCTGGTCCGTGCTGCAGAGCAGCGTCTATTGGCGCTGAATGTTCCAACCAGCCTGGTACGGAGCCTGAAGGATACCCGCGAAGTGCGCCGTACACTGACGGTCTACGCACCGGCGACCGGGGTTATCGAGAGTCTCAATGTGCGCGAAGGGATGTTCATCAAACCCGGCGACCAGGTGGTGACCATTGCCTCGCTGGACGAGGTCTGGGTTCTGGGCGAGATGTTCGAGAGCCAGATTGCCGCAGTTAAGCCCGGTGATCGGGCGGTGATGACATTGGATTATATGCCGGACCGGCAGTGGCGGGGGCAGGTGGATTACGTCTATCCGGAGATCAACACAACAACCCGCACGGCCCGGGTCAGACTGCGCTTTGATAACACCGACGGTGCCTTGCGCCCGGGTATGTTCGCCCGGCTGAACATACAGGGAGAGCGTGGTGACCGGCGAATGTTAGTGCCCCGGGAATCCGTGATCCGTACCGGCCAGAGTGACCGTTTGGTGCTGGCTCTGGAAAAAGGAGCGTTCAAATCGGTTAACGTCGATGTTGGGCGCGTAGGTGAGGAGTATGTGGAAATTCTGCAGGGGGTAAGCCCCGGCGACACGGTGGTCACCTCGGCGCAGTTTCTGATCGATTCAGAATCCAGCAAAACCTCTGACTTTCTGCGTATGTCGCCCCGACCGACGGAGATGGATCACAGCGCCCATGGCATGCAGCATGAAGGGGGCCACTGATGATCGCGTCGCTGATTTACTGGTCGGTTCGTAACCGTTTTCTGGTTGTCATGGCAGCACTGCTGCTGACCGGTCTGGGACTGTACTCCCTGAAGAACACGCCAGTGGATGCACTGCCGGACCTGTCGGATGTCCAGGTCATCATTAAAACCAGCTACCCGGGGCAGGCGCCTCAGGTGGTGGAAGATCAGGTTACCTACCCGCTGACCACCGCCATGCTTTCGGTGCCGGGGGCGCAAACCGTTCGAGGCTATTCGTTCTTCGGTGACTCCTACGTTTATGTGATCTTTGACGAAAACACCGATATGTACTGGGCCCGCTCTCGGGTGCTCGAATACCTGTCGCAGGTGGCGCCGAATCTGCCGGAGCAGGCCCGGCCGCAATTGGGGCCTGACGCTACCGGTGTGGGCTGGGTGTACCTGTACGCGTTGGTAGACCGCACCGGGCAGCACGACCTGAGCCAGCTCCGAAGCCTTCAGGACTGGTTCCTGAAGTATGAGCTGCAGACGGTACCCGGCGTTTCGGAAGTGGCCACTGTGGGTGGCATGGTCAAGCAATACCAGGTACAGGTGAGCCCGGAAAAGCTGCGTACCCTGGGGATTCCCTTGTCCCACATTGAAACCGCCATAAAACGCGGCAATCAGGAAGTGGGGGCTTCGGTGATTGAGATGGCAGAGGCCGAGTACATGGTGCGGGCCTCGGGCTATATCCAGTCCCGGGAAGATTTGCTCTCGATTCCGCTGGGGCTCGACGACAACGGCACGCCCGTTTTGTTAAAGGATGTGGCCAGCGTAGAAGTTGGGCCGCAGATGCGCAGGGGCATTGCCGAGTTGAATGGCGAGGGCGAAACGGTCGGCGGCGTTATTGTGATGCGTTTTGGTGAAAACGCCCAGGAGACCATAAGGGGGGTGAAAGCCAAACTGGAGTCTTTGCAGAGCAGCCTGCCGGACGGCGTCGAGGTGGTCACGGTGTATGACCGCTCCGGGTTGATCGATCGCGCTGTGACCAACCTCTGGAACAAATTACTGGAAGAACTTCTCGTTGTCGGGCTGGTGTGCGTGATCTTCCTGTTCCACGTGCGGTCTTCGCTGGTGGTGATGATCAGCCTGCCAGTCGGCATTCTGACAGCCTTCATCGTGATGTACTGGCAGGGCATCAATGCCAACATCATGTCGTTGGGTGGCATCGCCATTGCCATAGGCACCATGATTGACGGTGCCATCGTGATGATCGAGAACATGCACAAACACATGGAGCGTACACCGCTGACCCGGGAAAATCGATGGCAGGTGGTTGCGAAGGCGTCGGCCGAGGTGGGGCCGGCGCTGTTTTTCTCATTGTTGATTATTACCGTCAGCTTTGTGCCGGTGTTTGTGCTGGAAGCCCAGGAAGGCCGCATGTTCTCGCCGCTGGCCTACACCAAAACCTATGCCATGGCGGCCAGTGCCGCTCTGGCGGTCACGCTGGTACCGGTGCTCATGGGTTACTTCATTCGTGGCAAGGTGCTGTCGGAGCATCGAAATCCTGTAAACCGGTTGTTGGTGTCGGGCTATCTGCCAATGTTGAAGGGTGTCCTGAAGTATCCGGTGACAACCCTGGTAGTGGTGGTTCTGATTCTGGCGGTGGGGGTGTGGCCTGCCTCCCGGATAGGCAGCGAATTCATCCCGCCTCTGGATGAGGGTGACCTGATGTACATGCCAACCACCTACCCGGGCATTTCCATCGGCAAGGCTCGGGAGTTGCTGCAACAGACCGATCGATTGATTGCCTCGCTACCGGAAGTGGAAACGGTGTTTGGCAAGGTTGGCCGGGCAGAGACCGCGACAGACCCCGCCCCGCTGACGATGATTGAAACGTTTATTCAACTCAAGCCACGCGACCAGTGGCGTGAGGGCATGACCACCGAAAAACTGAAGCAGGAATTGAATGCCCTTATCCAGTTTCCCGGCGTTACCAACGCCTGGGTGATGCCGATCATTACCCGGATTGACATGCTGGCGACCGGGATAAAAACGCCGGTTGGCATCAAGGTTGCCGGGCCTGAGCTGGCAACCATCGAGGCAGTGGGCAAGCAACTGGAAGCCATTCTTTCGAAGGTTCCCGGTACGGCATCTGTGTATTCCGAGCGCGTTGCCGGTGGCCGATACGTTCAAGCTGATATCGACCGATTACGGGCGGCGAGGTATGGCCTCAACATTGCCGATGTTCAGCAGGTGATCGCTTCGGCGGTGGGCGGGATTAACGTGTCTCAAACCATCGAGGGGCTGGAAAGATACCCTATCAATGTTCGTTACCCTCAGGATTACCGCGATTCCCCCGAGAAGCTCCGGCAGCTGCCGATCGTGACACCATCCGGCCAACGCATTGCCTTGGCGGATGTGGCCGACATTCGGATTGAGGACGGCCCTCCAGCAATAAAAAGTGAGAATGCCCGGCTTAATGGCTGGACCTTTGTGGACATCGAGGGTGTTGATGTTGGCAGCTACGTAGGACAGGCCATGGCGGCTGTAAATGATGAACTGCAGCTGCCGGCAGGCTACTCCGTGGCCTGGTCCGGCCAATATGAATACATGCTCCGGGCCAAGGAAAGGCTGACCTATGTGGTCCCGCTGACCCTGGCGATCATTGTCATACTGTTGTTTATGAGCTTCCGCCGCATTGCTGAGGTGGCGATGATCCTGGGCACACTGCCGTTTGCTCTGGTGGGCGCAGTCTGGTTTATGTATCTATTGGGTTACAACTTTTCGGTTGCCGTTGGAGTGGGATTCATTGCCCTGGCGGGGGTTGCCGTAGAGATCGGGGTCATCATGCTGGTGTACCTTAACCAGTCTTACCAGGCGATGCTTGAGAGTTGCGAGCAAAAAGGTCTTGAGCCCAGGCGTGAAACTCTCCGGCATGCCGTTCTGCATGGTGCCGGGTTGCGGGTTCGGCCGATCATGATGACCGGAAGTTCCATCATCATTGGGCTGTTACCCATCATGTTCGGCACCGGGACGGGCTCGGAAGTAATGGGGCGCATCGCAGCCCCGATGGTGGGTGGTATGGTCAGTGCTATGCTGCTGGCATTGTTGGTCATTCCCGTATTGTTCTACCTCTGGAAACGAAGGGGCCTTGCGCACCGATGACCTGCGTCAATTCTTGCCAAGAGAGGTTGTAGGTTTGGCCGCTATTTCAGGTTCGATTCAGTTTTATGGTCTTAACTGTAGTAGACACTCATCAACTGTGATGAAAAGGAGAATGTCATGAACAGGTTTACAAGGTTAATCGCATGTTCCGTTCTCGTTTCCGCACCCCTTCTGGTGTTTGCCCAGGGCAACTCCGGGCAAATGCCGCGGGGTGGCATGATGAACCAGGAACAGATGCAGCAGATGCAACAGAACATGTCGCAGATGCAGGAAATGATGCAGGAAATGCGCAACGCCAAGTCGGATGCGGAGCGCCAGCGTATTCGTGAGAAGCACATGGAGTCCATGCAGCAGCACATGCAGATGATGCGTGGTGGCATGATGGGGCAGGGCATGGGCCAGGGCCAAGGGCAGGGCATGATGGGGCAGCACCAGGGCCAGATGGGCGGTGGCCAGGGCATGGGTAACCAGCCGAAAGGTCAGTCCGGCGGCAAAGGGCCTCGTTCGGGTGGCGCGGGTATGGAGCCGGAACAGCGAATGGAAATGATGGAACAGCGCCTGGAGCATATGCAGATGATGATGGAGCAAATGCTGGAGCACCAGGCGCAGGGCCAGAGAGGACGTTAAATAGCTCACTGACATGGAGCGTTTATGACCCTTAGAAAATACCCTGGCGATCTGTTGTTGCTGGGGCTCTTTTTACTGCCTGTCGTTGTTGTTGCTCCGGCGTTGCCCTGGGGCAGTCAGGGCTGGCTGTATTCGCTGGCGGAGCTAGCCGGGGTGTTTGCCCTGTCAGCGTTTCTGCTGGCAGGTATGTTGTCGGCCCGTATTCCCGGTACAGATCCCTGGTTTGGTGGCTTGGTGCGGCTATGGACCATTCACCGCTGGCTGGGGTTCTCGGCCTTTATGCTGGTAATGGTCCATGTGCTGTTGTTGGCACTGGCCACCTTGCCGATGTCTCTTGGCACCAGTGTTGCCACGCTGTTCCCGCCCCTGAGTCATTGGGAGGTCTGGGTTGGCTGGGCCGCCTTCCTCACCATGTTGGTTTTCATCGCGCCCACGCTGGGGTTCTTTGGCACTCTGCACTATCAAAACTGGAAACGCCTGCACCTGCTGTCGGCGCCGGCACTGGTGCTGGCGTTGGTGCATACCCTGTTGCTTTCGGCCATTGCCTGGGTCTGGTGGTTGCTCTCGGCCCTGGCTTTGGCGGCCATCGCCTGGCGTAAGTTATTGTCACCCCGTCTGGCCAGGAAACCCTATGTGGTAGACGGCATCGACAAACTTGCCCGGGATGTGGTGGAGCTTCGCCTGCGCCCGAAGGGCAAGGGGATTCGCTGGCGGGCTGGTCAGTTTGTGTATCTGACACCGATGGACCGCTCGCTGTTGGCCGGTTATGGGGAAGAACACCCTTACACCATCGCCTCGGGCTCCGGGGATGATGAACTAAAAATCGGCATTAAAGCGGTCGGCGATGCCACTCGGGCGTTGCTGGACATCAAGCCGGGGGCAGAGGTGCGAATCGAAGGCCCTTACGGGACCTTTTTTGAGAATGCGGCTTTGGCGCAGAAGGGTACTGGCCTGCCCGGTGAGCCGCGCAAGCAACTGTGGTTGGCCGGCGGTATCGGCATTACGCCGTTTGTTGCTGGCGCCCGGGACAGGGTCGGGAACACTGTGGCTCAGGGGCCAGATGCCTGTTTGTTCTACCTGGCCAACCGGCCGGAACGAGCCTATTACCTGGACGAGCTGGTCCGCATTGCCGAGGCCTGTGATGGCTTTGAGGTTCACACGCACTACATGAACGAACACGGCGTGATCACCCGGGATTATCTGGCCGAGCGCTGCCCGGATTTCGCCGAACGGGACATCTACCTGTGCGGGCCGCCGGGCATGATCAATCACCTGCAAACCCTGCTCAGGCACGAGGGCGTGCCTGCCCATCGCATTCACACGGAGGCGTTTGATTTCCTATGACCAGCAACCGAATTGCCTATACAGGATTTGTTGCCTTTGTCAGCGTGGTTCTGACATTGGTGGTGGTTAACCTGGTTCAGGGCAACCCCGAACCCACAGCAGGTGGTACCGCTGAGAACGCCAATGGTGAGACGGTTTTCCGGCTCGATCAGGTGGTGGAACACAATCATGCCGGTAGCTGCTGGAAGGTGATTAGCGGTGTGGTGTACGACCTCACCGAGTACCTGCCGAATCACCCCACCGAGGAAGAGGTCTTCACCCGCTGGTGCGGCAAAGAGGCAACGTCGGCCTGGCTCGATAAGGGCAACGGCCGGCCCCACAGCCCTCGGGCCGCTGCCCGGCTGGAGGATTATCGGATAGGTGTGCTTGAAGGCGGCGCCCCGGCACCAGCGCCGGTTGAAACCGCAGATTCGGCCACACAGCCCGCCACTGGCGATGACCGCCTTGGCCGAATGCTACTGGGTTTGGCGCCGGGTAATTATCTGGATGGCACCTACCGGGGCAACTTTATCGACCGTGGATTGATTCAGGTAAGCCTGCAGTTCCGGCTTGAAGGCGGGCGAATCAAGGGAATGTCCTACCGGCACCTGTTCTATCGGGATGAAGACTATTTGAAGATGGACAGTTCCGCCGAGCTTTACCCGGTTTTGCGTCAGTATCAGCAGATCACGGAGCGCCTGGAAGGCGAGCCGATGGAGGCGATTTTCCGGTTGTATGAGCCAGAGAACGTGGTGGATGATATTGACGGCTACACCGGCGCAACGCTTCGTGGTGCCAAGGTGATCAGTGCTTTTCGTGATGGTCTGAACCGGGGCGTCTACAGCTGGTAAGCCGGCGGTAGTGGACAGGTGACTGGGCTGCCTGCGGGGCTTGTTTTCCGGCCGGCGGGCAGACTGTGTTAGGCTTTTGGGAACTTTAACAGGGAGTTAGCGAACCAAGACCCTGTTGAACCCCGGGACAGGAGACCCTATGCAGTCAGCGCCATCGTTACCCGCCCTAAGTTTGTTGCTTCGTGGCGCTGCGTTATTGGTGGTTTGGTGGGCGCTAACGCTCGGTGAAACGTCTGCCCTGGGCTTTGGCCTGGGGGTGACCGCGTTGGTGGCCTGGCTGTCGGTACGCCTGTTTCCCCCATCCGGTTATCACCTCCGGCCCCTCGGGCTGATGTTGTTTCTCGGCTATTTTCTCAGCCGCTCGGTGGTGGCCGGTCTGGATGTCACCCGGCGTTTGCTGTCACCGGCCTTGCCGGTTCACCCCGGTGAAATCACCCTGACCCTTTACTTGCCCGAGGGCAGCCCTCGCTGGCTGCTGGCCAACACCCTGTCCCTTATGCCCGGCACCCTGAGCGCTTTGCTTGAGGGCGATCAATTGACCCTGCACTGCCTGGATACCCGAGAGCCAGTAGAGCAGGACGTGCGGGGGACTGAGCGGCAGGTGGCGCGGGTTTTCGGGCTCTCCCTGAACGACATCGGGAGGGCGGTGCAGTGACCCTGATACTCAATGCCGTTGCGGCCTTCCTGTTGCTGACCCTGTTGATTGCCCTGATCCGCATCTGGCGGGGGCCGGAGCCGGCGGACCGGATGTTGGCATCACAACTGTTTGGCACAACCGGCGTGGCCCTGTTACTGGTGCTGTCCTATGCCCAATCCATGCCCGCACTGATGGATGTGGCGCTGACACTGGCGGTGTTGTCGGTACTCGCGATCGTGGCGTTTGTGACCCGGGTGGTGCGCATCGAACAGCCCGTGGATGATGACGGAGGCCGCCATGATTGATTCTGCCGTGATTGCGGTTCAGGTGGTGTTGTTGGTTCTCGGTTGTCTGTTTTTTGCCGTGGGCACCCTCGGCCTGTTCCGATTCTCCGACACCCTGACTCGTATCCATGCCCTGACCAAGGTGGACAACCTCGGGTTGGGCTTTATTGTGCTGGCGCTTTTGCCACTGGCGCCGTCGCTGGCGGGTGGCGTAAAAATGGTATTGATCTGGGCCGCAGCTCTGGCTGCCAGCGCAACGTCTGCGCACCTGATCGCCCGCGCCGTTCATGTGCGCCCGAAGCATTCCGCGGTTCAGGAGGCAGCTGATGATTGACTGGCTGGTGGACTCCATCTTGGTGCTGGCGCTGTTGTCGACCGCGATCGGGGTGTTGTGGTCTGCAAACCTGTTTCGGGCGGTGGTGATGTTTATCGCCTTTGGCCTGCTGATGGCACTGGCCTGGGTTCGCCTTCAGGCCCCGGACATTGCCCTGGCAGAAGCCGCCATCGGTGCCGGCCTGACCGGCGTGTTGCTGCTGGATGCGGCCAGGCATTTGGGCTACAACCGGCGTTGTGGTGGTGAAGGCAATGACCAGGGCGGGGCGTCGGGATGAGGCGTTTTTTTGGCGTTACCGTCCTCGCCGCCGTGTGTCTGGCCTTTGCCGGTGCCCTGATGATCACGGTCTGGCACATTTCCGGTACCCAGGCGCCGGTCGACCTGCCCGGACTGCTGGCGGAGAACCTGGAGGCCAGTGGGGTAGAGCATCCGATCACCGCTGTGTTGTTGAACTTTCGCAGTTACGACACGCTGCTTGAGATCGGCGTGTTGGTCATCGCCGGGATTGCGGGTATCTCCATGGCGAAAACGACGTCCCTGGAAGATCCTCTCCTGCGCACTTCAGATTCCTTGTTGTATGCCCTGCAGCGCTGGTTTGTGCCGCTGATGCTGGTACTTGCCGGCTACCTGTTGTGGGCGGGTTCCGACCGCCCCGGGGGAGCGTTTCAGGCCGGGGCCGTGTTGGCGGCGTCGGGCGTGATGATGCGCCTTGGCGGGATTCCGATGGAGTTTCTGCGCCCCGGCGTGTTGTTGCGTTTGGGGCTGGCCCTGGGCTTTTCCGTATTCCTTCTGGTGGCAGTGGCCAGTGCCATGGCCGGCGATGCGTTCCTGGCGTACCCGGAAGCCTTTAACAAACCTCTGATCCTGGTCATCGAAACCGTGCTTACGTTCTCCATTGCGATGGTATTGCTGGCTCTGTTTGTGTCGGCACCGGTTAACGGCGCTGAAGAGCCGGAAGAAGGGGAGCGCGGATGACCTCGGCCTTGTTGTATGCATTCGCTGGCGTTGCCTTATGTGGTATTGGCCTGTTCGGGTTTTTACGCCTGCAGCACCTGCTGCGCAAGTTGATGGCGTTCAACCTGATCGGTTCCGGCGTCTTCCTGATCATGGTTGGTCTCGCCCAGCGCAACGGTCAGCCAGATCCTGTGCCCCAGGCCCTGGTGCTCACGGGCATTGTGGTGGCTATTGCCGCGACGGCCCTGGCCGTGGTGTTAATCCGCCGGTACTACCATTTGTCAGGCCAGACTACGCTGGCTGAGCCGGCCCGGGAAAATGCCCGGCCCAAGGCTCGGGCTGTGAACCGGGAGGGTGCTCCCGAATGACCTTGTGGTTAATGGCGGGATTGCTGTTCACACCCCTGGCCTGGGCGGTGCTGACCCTGTTGCTGGATTTCAGCAAAGGCCGGGTGGTGACCTGGCTTGGAATCCTGGTGCAGGTGTTGGTGTCTCTGGGCTTGTGGGCCGCCGTGGCCAGCGACGGCGGCTTTCTTTACCTGCTCGGCGGTTGGCAGGCGCCACTGGGCATTGAGCTGCGGGTGGATGGCCTGGCGGTAACCTTTGTGTTGTTGACGGCCCTGGTCGCGGCCGCTTGCGGCTGGCACGCCAGCATCTACCTGGACCCTGGCAAGCCGTGGCACCGGTATTTCTGGCCGCTGTTCTGGTTTCTGTGGGCCGGGCTGAATGCGGTCTGGCTGGGCGGCGATCTGTTCAATCTGTATGTGGGGCTGGAGCTGATCAGCCTTGCCGCCGTGGGGCTGGTGGCGTTGGGCGGCCAGGCGGACGCACTCAGGGCTGCCATTCGCTACCTGATGGCGGCTTTGCTGGGTTCCCTGGCGTACCTGCTTGGTGTGGCCCTGATTTACGGCCAGTTTGGCACGCTGTCGCTGGCAGGCGTGACCGAGCTGATGAATAGCGGTGATGTTCAGTCGGGCCTGACCTTCCCGCTGATTCTGATGCTGCTGGGCCTGGCCCTGAAAACCGCGCTGTTCCCGATGCATGGCTGGTTGCCGCCGGCCCATGGTATCGCCAAGTCGCCGGTCAGTGCGCTGTTGTCTGCGTTAGTGGTCAAAGCCTCGTTCTACATTGCCGCCAGGCTTTGGCTGGACCTGGGAGGCGACCTGGGTGGCTATGCTCTGGCTCAGTTGATAGGAGTGCTGGGTAGTTTGGCGGTTATCTGGGGTAGCTGGCTGGCGTTCCGGCAGGCCAAACTGAAACAGGTGGTTGCCTATTCCTCCGTGGCGCAGATTGGCTATCTGTTTTTGCTGTTCCCGCTCACCTGGGGCGTCACCGACGCCATATCCCAACAGGCGCAACAGGGCATTACCCTGCAGGTGGTCAGCCATGCCCTGGCCAAGGCCGCGATGTTCCTGGCCGCCGGCAATCTGATCATGTCGGTAGGCAGCAACCGGGTGGATGCCCTGGCGGGTGTCAGCCGGTTCCTGCCGTTCTCGCTGTTTTCTTTCGGGCTGGCCGGGGTGTCGTTGATGGGGCTGCCGCCTACCGGGGGCTTTGCCGCGAAGTGGTTGCTCCTCCAGGCCAGCCTGGCCAGTGGTCAATGGTGGTGGCTGGGCGTTTTGCTGGCGGGTGGCTTGCTTTCGGCTGCCTATGTCTTCCGGGTTTACCGGGCGTCGTTTATTGAAGCGACAGACACGGACCAGTTCTATCACCCATCCAGGAGCCTGGAGGTGATACCGATGATTCTGGCGTTGATGTCGCTTGGCCTTGGCCTGGTGGCGGAGCCGGTGTTGTCGGTGATGTCCCTGCCGTTTGAGGGGGGCAGCCGATGACCCTGAGTGTATTAATGCCGGTTTTTGCGCTGATGACTTCGTTGCTGGCGTCGGTGGTTCTGTTCGCACTGCCGGAGAAAGGGCATCGTCTGAGAACCATCATTAACCTGGCAGCCGCCATTCTGAAGATTGCCCTGGTGGGTGTGATGATCTGGGGGGTGGCCCAGGGGCGCGAGTACGAGGCCGCGTTCACCATGGTACCCGGTGTGGAATTCGTGCTGAGGGCCGATGCGCTGTCAATGTTGTTTGCCGGGTTGTCTGCCCTGCTGTGGTTACTGACCACCATCTATGCTGTGGGCTATCTCGAGGACTCCCCGAACCGGAGCCGGTTCTTCGGGTTCTTCAGTCTGTGTGTGGCCAGCACCATGGGTATTGCCCTGGCGGGCAACCTGTTCACCTTCTTTCTGTTCTACGAAATGCTTACCCTCTCCACCTATCCGCTGGTGGTCCATCGTGGCACGACCAAAGCGCTACGAGCCGGGCGTAACTACATTATCTACACCCTGACCGGTGGTGCGGTTTTGCTGTTTGCCATTGCCTGGCTGCACGGACTGGTGGGGGATCTCAGGTTCCAGGAAGGGGGCTACTTCTCAGACATTGACCCATCCATGCAGGGGCCTCTGACGATCATTTTCGTGCTAATGATTGTCGGACTGGGGGTAAAAGCAGCCCTGGTGCCATTCCACGGCTGGCTGCCCCAGGCAATGGTAGCGCCGGCACCGGTCAGTGCCCTGTTGCATGCCGTGGCGGTGGTGAAAGCTGGTGCCTTTGGCATTATCCGCGTGGTCTTTGAGATCTACGGGTTGGAAGCGGCCAAAGACATGGGGCTGCTGGCCGGGCTTTCGGTCGTGGCAGCCTTCACCATTATCTATGGCTCCACCCGTGCCCTGTACCAGGTTGACCTGAAACGTCGACTGGCGTTTTCAACGGTCAGCCAGGTGTCCTACATCGTGCTGGGGCTGTGCCTGTTCGGGCCCGTGGGCGTGGCCGGTGGCCTGGTGCATCTGGTGCATCAGGGCATCATGAAGATCACCCTGTTTTTCTGTGCCGGTAATTACGCCGAAACCCTCGGAGTGCACCGCATCGATGAACTGGACGGCGCCGGCAAACGCATGCCGGGCACCTCGGTGGCGTTTACCCTGGGCGCCTTTGGCATGATTGGTGCCCCACCGTTGGCGGGGTTTATTACCAAGTGGACCATGGGCAGCGGTGCACTGGCGGTCGGTATGGATTGGGTAGTGGCGGTGCTGGTGATCAGCAGCCTGCTCAATGCGGCGTATTTTCTCCCGATACTGCACCGGCTCTGGTTTGCTGAACAGTGCGAGCCGTGGCCCCACGAGCGCCGTTGGGGGCGCCTTGAAACCAGCGCCTGGCTGCTATGGCCGCCGTTGATTACTGCCGCTCTTATGCTGGTAGCCGGGCTGATTGCCAACCTGCCATTCAGCCCCCTGAGTTGGGCTGAGTTGATTGTGGCAAGGGAGGTGGCGCTGTGATGTTTGCGTCAAACCTCTTGCTGTTGTTGGCGATTATCCTGCCGCTGGCCTCGTTGTTACTGGCGCTGCGACCCGATTGGCAGCAGGCTTATCGTTACTGTTTGCCCGTGTTGCCCTTGCCCGCCTTGTTGGCAGGCCTGACATTGGGGCCAGACGCGTCCCTTGAATTGCCGGGGCTGCTGTTAGGCGGCCTGTGGGGGCTGGATGAGCTGCGCCAGGTATTCCTGGTTCTGACGGCAACGCTTTGGCTGGCGGCCGGTGTCTTCGCCGTCGGCTATCTGAAGGTACATTACCTGCGGCGTTTCTGTGTGTTCTGGGCGCTCACCCTGGCCGGGAATCTGGGGCTGGTGATGGCCCAGGATATTGCCAGCTTCTATAGCTTCTTCGCCCTGATGACCTTTGCCGGTTATGGCCTGGTGGTGCACGAGGGAACGGGAGAGGCCAACCACGCGGGGCGCGTCTACCTGGCCATGGCGGTGGTGGGTGAAATGGCCATTCTGTCGGGCCTTCTGATGGCCGCACAACAGGCCGGTAGTGGCTTGTTGGCCGATCTGCCTGCCGCCGTGGCGGAGGCCGACCGGCGCTGGTTGATCATGTTCCTGTTGTTGGCGGGGTTCGGGGTGAAGGCGGGCCTGCCACTGCTGCATTTCTGGTTGCCTCTGGCGCACCCGGTCGCGCCGACGCCAGCCAGTGCGGTGCTCAGTGGCGCCATGATCAAAGCCGGCCTGTTGGGTTGGCTGGTCACTTTGCCGTTTGGTGAGGTGTCTTTGCCGGATTGGGGCAATGCGCTGGTGATCCTGGGCGCTGTCGGTTCCCTGGGTGGTGCTGTGCTGGGTGTTCGCCAGCGGCGCCCGAAAACCGTGTTGGCCTATTCCAGCATTAGCCAGATGGGCCTGATGACCCTGATGGTGGGCGCGGCGCTGGCTAATGCCGAGTATGCGGCCCCGCTGTTTGCGGTGATGGCGCTGTACGTGCTGCATCATGGCCTGGCCAAAGGCAGCTTGTTCCTCTCTACTGCCATGGCTTTGCCGGCGGGTCGGGGTGGCCAATGGTTGTTGTGGCTGCTGATTGCATTGCCGGGGCTGTCGCTGGCGGGGCTGCCATTTACCAGTGGCGCTGCCAGCAAGCTGGCCATGAAAGAACTGCTCAAGCCAGGCAACTTCGAGTTTGCGATGGCACCCTACCTGCCCATGCTGATGAGTGCGGGTGCCGTGGCCACCATGCTGCTGGTATGGCGTTTTTTGTGGGTGCAGCGGGCAGCTGCCAGTGTTGGCAGCAATCCTGCGTTTATGTGTCTGGGCTGGGGCCTGGCCACGGCTGGCAGTCTGGTACTGTTCTGGTGGTTGCCCTGGCCCGGGGCCGTGCCGGATAAAGCCTGGCTAGCCACCATGGTTTATGAGGCCTGGAGCCTGTTCTGGCCCATTCTGGCGGCGACGGCTATCGCGGCGCTGGCCTGGCGTTCAGTCAAACAGAGATAGCTGGTTGTCCGGCGGCGGCTGGCTTGCCGATTTCGGCCGTGTTTGATGCGACCCCTTGCGGCTGCCGTGGCGGTGCAGCACCCGGCCAGTCTCTTCCCGGCTGACGTGTTGTTTTCGGAAGTCGCCCACCGCTTTGCGCGCCGCCCGGGCCGCCTGTTCATGGTCACATACCGGCGCAATGTAGGTGTTGCCGCCGAACTTCGCTTTCTGGGCGGGTGTCATTAACCAAGGGGTATGGATCATTTCTTCGGGAACCCCGGCCAGCTCCGGAATCCAGCGGCGGATAAACTCGCCGTGCGGGTCCAGCTTCTGGCTTTGCAGCACCGGATTATAGATGCGCAGGGCGTTGATGCCGGTCAGGCCAGATTGCATCTGGGTCTGGGAATAGTGAATGCCCGGCTCGAAATCGGTAAACAGTCGCGCCAGGTGCAGGGCAGGTTCACGCCAGTGCAACCGCGAGCGAAAGCTGGTCAGGCTTTTCTGTTTCCGGGGCAGGGTATTACGGTGAATGCCGGCAGCCTTGGCCTGTTGGTAAATTTCTCGGAGGCTGACCGTGCCATAGGCGATATGAGGGCTCAGCCGGGAGCAGGCGCGCACGGCAGTGTTGGGGCTGGAAATGTTGTACTGGTAACCCACGCAGCGGCGTTCCAGAAACGACGCCAGTAAAGTCTCGCCGCGAATGCTGCCGCCGGTTTGCCGATCCGGGCACCGGTCTGCTGCGGTGGCGCCGGGTTCGATACCGCGCCAGGCTACACCCTGAATGGCGCCGGCAAATGGCACGGAGCCAGGTGCCTCAAGTACGGGCTGCCTCATCAGTTCTGTCCAGGTTTTGTCCCATATGTCCCGGTCTTTGAGCCGGCGTACCACCCCGAACTGGTTCCACTCCCGGAACTCTATCTGGTTGTCGGAGCACCACTGGATAACCGCTTTGTCGCGCTCGAAGGTCCATTGCCCGCCAGTTTCCTGATGGCAAAACACACGCTCAATGGCATGGCTTGCCTTGAGCTCACTCAGGGCCCCGATGACGGTCCCTCGCAGCACCACCAGTTGGTTGCCCGCTTTGCGCAGCTGCTTATCGAGGTCCTCCAGGGAATCCCGGATAAAACACCATTGCCGCCCGCTGGTATCCGGTTGCTGCCAGTAGTCGTCTTCAATCACGTACAGTGCAATAACCGGCTCCCCCAGATTGGCGGCAGCCACCAATGGGGCGTGATCGCGGGTGCGCAAATCCCGTTTGAACCAGACCACGGTGGTCATGGCTGCGGACTCCGATTACGGCGGCACCGTTCGCTGCAATAGCGAACCTGGTCCCAGTCTTTTGCCCATTTCTTGCGCCAGTTGAACGGGCGCTGGCACACCGGGCAGGTTTTCTCGGGCAAGTGTGGTTTTTTGTGCATTCGGGACTTTTGGTTTTAACTGAAGGTATGAGTTTTGGAGATATACGTAACTGAAACGGCGAAGGTTTTGTTATGACCACACTGAACGAAGGCATACAGCCCCCATCGGTCCTGATCTTCGACTGGCACGGCACTTTGGTGGACACCCACGATGCCATGTTCAGCGCCATGGAAGACATGTTGCCGCAGCTGGAAGATCTGGGGCTGGTGGAAAAGTTGCTGCCGGAGGATCAGTGCCGCACGCAGGACGATGCCCGGCTGGTGCGTTACATCCGGATTTTTCGGCGCCTGCATCCGAGGATTCTTGCGGAGCGGCGGGTGTCCAGAACCGACATCTTCAACGCCATCTTCGGTGATAACAAAGCGGCCAAGCTGGTTGCCCACAAAGCCTACAACAACGCTTACCGGAAATATTTTGGCCAGGTGAAACCCTTTCAGCCCGGCGCCTATGAGTACCTGTGCGCGCTGAAAGCCATGGGCATCAAACTGGCGGTATCGACCAACCGCAACCGGGAGTTTCTGGACAAAGAGCTGCAAACGGTAGATGAGGGCCGATGGCACCATCTGTTCGATGCAACGGTATGCGCCGATGATGTGACCGAATACAAGCCCGACCCGCAGGTGATTCTCAGAACCCTGGAGAAGTTGGGGCTGCCGGCAGATGCCCGGGCCTGGTATGTGGGCGATAGCTACGTCGATATGCTCACCTCTCACAGTGCCGGGGTGTCCGGCGTGTTCTACAACGGCGCCTGCTGGGAGTCAGACCGGATTTCGAGCTGGTTCACCTCCCGGGATGCACCGGCGGCGGTGCTCGACAGTTTTGAAGACCTTATGGATTTGCTGGCGTTGCTGGAGCGGGAACAGCCTGAGGCGTTCGCCGCCAGCCCGGCGGAAGTGCGCCCGAAGCCCTTCCCGCCACCCGAACGGCCGGAGCCGCGTATTGAGCCGGACTGGCACCCGGCGTTGGTGAAGCTGATTCGCCCGGCGGTGGTGTTGTTCGACTGGCATGCCACCCTGGTGGACACCCTGGATGCCATGTACCACGCGGTGGACGATATGCTGCCGGATTTCCACACGCTGGGGCTGATGAGCCGGATGGTGGCGCCGGAAGACAGCAAAACTCCGGAAGATGCCCGGCTGGTGGCCTATGTACGGGAGTACGCCAAGTTGCACCCCAAGGTAAAGGCAGATCGGAAAATTTCCCGCACCGATATTTTCGAGGTGCTGTTTGGGGAGGATCAGCAAGCCAAGCAGGTTGCCCACAAGGCGTTTAACCATCACTACCGAAATCACTACGGCACGGTGAAGGCCTTCGAGCCGAAAGTCCGGGAAGTATTGGAGGGGTTGCGACGGCTGGGCATGCAGGTGGGCGTGATCACCAACCGGGATAGGGAGTTCTTTGAACACGAGCTGGCCGCCGTGGAAGACACCGGTTGGACCCACCTGTTCGACGTGGATGTTTGCGGCGATGATACCCCGCTCAGAAAACCGCACCCGGACCAGCTGCTGCTGGCGGTGCAGAAGCTGGATTACCCGCCGGACCCAAGTGTGTGGTACGTGGGAGATTCCACTACCGATGTGATTGCCGCGAAGCGGGCGGGCATGACGTCGGTGTTCTTCAACGGTGCCCAGTGGGACTTGCCCTGGCTGAACCGGATTTTTCCGGGCACTCACAAACACCCGGACAAACCGGACGTGGTGGTCAATGATTTTTCCGAGTTCTGGGCTTTGGTGCTGGCCTGTGAGCTGGGGCCGGCCTGAGGGTGTTACTCGGCTACCGGTAACTCCATGGGGACCTGCTCAGAACCAGCCCGCGCCAGCCGTTCGTAGTTGTGTAGCGCTTTTTCGATGGCCAGCCCCATGGCCAGAATACCCTCCAGGCCGTTATTCGGCTCTTTCAGGGGGATGGGCACACTGACGATAATCTGGAACTGGCGGGTAGACGCATCGTAGCGAATGGGTGATATCCATAAATCGGATTTGCGCTCCATACCACGTTCGGTTTCAACGGCAATTTCCTGGAACTTTGGCTCGTCGCCCTGCCAGTAATCGGATGACAGCTGACTCATGGCAACCAATGCGCCCTTGTTGTCGGTCAGCAAAAGTTCCGTTACCAATCCGCCTTGCTCGTCTTGCCACTGCTTCAGGGCCTGAGATGCCGGTAGCCCGAGTATCGCAGAGGCCAAGGGTGTCGGTTGCTCAGGGGCAAGAGCCTGCCAGAGGGTGTCCTGGGTGAGAATCTCTGTGAAGCTGTCGTAGACTGGCCCCTGATGAATTGCCTGAGCCAGATTCAGACGTTGCTCCAGGTCTTGTATGAGTGCCCTGGCTTGCCCTGCTATATGCTGGTACTCATCTACAGACAGCTGCATGTGCTGCTCCATACACGCCGGCAATTGACGGTTGAATCGGGTCAGGACCCCCGGGTGTTCGCTGACAAATCGTCGGTTGAGATAGAGGTGCAGCGGGGCGTAACGAAGGAATTCCCGGTTCAGCGTTTGGCCAAGTGCCAGTGAGTCTTCGCGCAGTGTCTCCATCACCTGTTGATCCATCAGTGCAAGGTCAATTCGTTGGCGTTTCAGCAAAGCCGGTAATTGTTCGGTTGAACTGACGGTCAAAAACGGCTCAAAGCCGTTCTGGATGAGCCAGACTTCTTCGTTGCTGCCACCGACAACACCGATTTTTGCGGTTGTCGGGTCAGGGCGTTGGCCAAGGTAGAACCAGTACCATTTTTCCAGTGCCACCGGGTGGCTGATTTCCGCTGCCTCATCCAGATCGGGTGATGGGTCTACGGCAAAGTAGCCATCCACGAGTTGACGCTGCAGTGCGAAGCGGGCGCGGTTCTGGGGCATCAGGCGAATGTTTACCTGCGCCCCCGCATGATCCATGGCGCATCGAACGGTCTCGACCGTTTCCCCGGTCACCTCCGGGCCGCCTGGGATCGGGTTGGCCTGCTGGTAGGGGGGAGAGTCAAATGTATATAAACTGAATGTTTCATGGTCCGCAGCAACGGTCCACGGAATCAAGGTGAACAGTAATCCTGCTGCTATGGGCCTGATAGACATGCCGGACTCCAGCGTCCTTATTGCTGACAATTTGCCGATGGGTACAGCATAGCAGTCAACCGGGTTATTTTCTCTTAGCTGTTTTTCTCAGGTAGGTTACAGTTCCTCCAGATTGGCCAGCAGCCACTCCCCGCGACTGAGAATAGCACGGCGCCGCTCATCTGGTTGTTTATCCCAGTTCCGATACATCATGGCCATGCGCGGATTGTTGGCAAAGTCATCCCGGTGGCGGTCGATAAAATGCCAGTACAGGGCGTTGAGCGGGCAGGCCTTCTCCCCGGTGGCATCCTGTACCCGGTAGTGGCAGTTCTGGCAGTGGTCTGACATCCGCTGGATGTATTTGCCGCTGGCTGCGTAGGGTTTGGAGCCTAGATAGCCGCCATCGGCGTGCATCACCATGCCCAGAGTATTGGGCAGTTCCACCCAGTCGAAGGCGTCGATGTAGACCGCCAGGTACCAGTCACAGATCTCCTCCGGGTGTATGCCGGCCAGCAGAGCGAAGTTGCCGGTCACCATCAGGCGCTGGATGTGGTGGGCGTAGGCATTGCGGGCGGTGGCATCGATGGCCTTGTGCATACAGCGCATTTTGGTTTCGCCGGTCCAGTAAAACCAGGGCAGGCTGCGCTGGTTGTTCAGTCGGTTCTCTTTGGCGTAACCCGGCATCAGCAACCAGTAGATGCCGCGCACAAACTCGCGCCACCCGATGATCTGGCGGATAAACCCCTCTACCGCGTTCAGCGGCGCCCGGCCGGCATACCAGGCTTGAACCACCGCCTGACAAGCGTCGGTCGGGTCCAGCAGCCCGGTGTTGAGGTAGGGCGACAGGATGGAGTGGAACAACCAGTCTTCGTGGTCGGATAGCGCATCCTGATAGTCGCCAAAGCAGGGCAGGGCGAAGTCGATAAAGTGTTCCAGTGCTGCCTGGGCCTGGTCTGCAGTAACGGCAAAGTGGAAGTCTTCCGTGGTGCCGAAGTGGTCGGGAAAGTGTTCCTCCACCAGTTGGACCACTTCGCGAGTTATTGAATCGGGCTCTATGCGAAACGGCGCCGGTGCTGGCGGTTTGCCGGACCATCTCTTGCGGTTGTCGGAATCGAAGTTCCACTGGCCGCCCTCTGGTTTGCCCTCAGGCGTCATCAGCAGCCCGGTTTTCTTGCGCATTTCCCGGTAGAAGAATTCCATGCGCAGTTGTTTGCGGCCTTCAGCCCAGTCGGCGAATTCCTGTTTGTGACAGACAAAGCGGGTGTCTGGCCTTATCTCGACAGCCATACCAACGCGTTCGTGCCACTGGCTGATCTGCGAATGCAGCCGCCATTCACCGCACTCGGTGGTGATCAGTTTCTCGGGGTTGTGCTCTGCTGCGAGCTTTGAAATGACCGCTTCCAGGGATTGTTCGCGGTTATCCGGATGGTAACGCTGGTAATGAACCTGCCAGCCTTGCTGTGCCAGTTCGCCGGCGAAGTGGCGCATGGCGCTGAAGATATACACCAGCTTTTTCTTGTGGTGATTGGTGTAGCTGGCCTCGTCGTGAACTTCCGCCATCACCACCCGATCATTGTCTTTATCTGCGCCTTCGAATGCAGAAAGCTGGTGGCTCAGTTGGTCGCCGAGAATCAGAATCAGGTTGGCCATGGCATCGGCTCCGGTGTTGGTATTATCCCAAAGGGGTAGGCTGAATACGCCATGGGCGCAAGGGTGGTTCAGTGGCTATGCTGATAGACTCCAGATGATACGCATCAACTGATGCTCGGGGCCGATAGGGCATAATGGATGCTTTCCGGCTTGCCGATCTTTTCTGACGACAGAGTTTTAACTATGGCTTCCAACAACGCTGCAGAAAACAACCTGCCCGCCTTCATCTGGGATGAGGCACTGATTCGCCGCTATGACCTCAGTGGTCCCCGCTATACGTCTTACCCCACGGCGGTCGAGTTCACCCAGAAGTACGGCATAGAAGACATGGTGAAAGCGGCCGGCCGCAGCAAGGCGTCTGGTGGCCCTATCTCTTTGTACACGCACCTGCCGTTCTGCGCGCACCTTTGCTACTACTGTGCCTGCAACAAGGTGATCACCAAAAAGCGCGACAAGGCCATGCCTTACGTGGAGCGTGTGCTGAAAGAAGCCGCTATCCAGTCAAAACTGTTCGGGGCTGATCGCCCGGTGCAACAGTTGCATTGGGGCGGCGGCACGCCGACGTTCCTGCCCAGGGATGTGATGCAGCACCTGATGGCCGGTTACGCTGAACTGTTTAACCTGCAGTCTGGCGATGAGCGGGATTACAGCGTCGAGATTGACCCCCGGGAAGTGGACCAGAATACCCTGTCGACCCTGTGGGAGTTGGGTTTTAATCGCATCAGCCTTGGCGTTCAGGATGTAAACCCGGAAGTGCAAAAGGCGGTTAACCGTATTCAGCCCAGGGACATGACCGAGGCGGTTTTGAGCGAAGCCCGTCGCATTGGCTTCCGCTCCATTAACCTGGATCTGATCTACGGCCTGCCGTACCAGACCCCGGAAAGCTTTGCACAAACCCTGGAATCGGTGATCGAGATGTCCCCGGACAGGCTCTCCGTGTTCAGCTACGCGCACCTGCCGGACCGCTTCTACCCGCAAACCCGGATTCAGGCCGACACTCTGCCAAGCCCGCAGCAGAAGCTGACCATTCTGCACAACACCATCAACCGCCTGCTGGAAGCCGGTTACGAATATATCGGCATGGACCACTTTGCCAAGCCGGACGACAGCCTGGCCGTGGCCCAGCGCGAAGGCCGGTTGCATCGGAACTTCCAGGGCTACACCACCCATTCGGATTGCGATCTGGTGTCTCTGGGGGTGTCTGCCATCGGCCAGAC
Organism: Marinobacter sp. MBR-99; assembly: GCF_040547575.1. Classification (NCBI taxonomy): domain Bacteria; kingdom Pseudomonadati; phylum Pseudomonadota; class Gammaproteobacteria; order Pseudomonadales; family Marinobacteraceae; genus Marinobacter; species Marinobacter sp. MBR-99. The sequence goes on from NZ_JBEPPY010000007.1 coordinate 67,710, forward strand.
TGACGACGCCTATTTCCAGAACAACCATGACTTGCCGTCCTGGGAAGCCTCCATTGATGCGGGGCAACTGGCGATCGTTCGTGGCGTTGGTTTGAGCCGGGATGACCGGATTCGCCGGTGGGTGATCGGACAATTGATCTGCCAGTTCCGCCTGGATCGCAAACTGTTTGCAGATAAATGGAGCGAAGACTTTGATCGGTACTTCGCGGATGAACTGAATCGCCTGAAGCCGATGATTCAGGACGAACTGATTGGTGATGATGGTGGCGTGCTGCAGGTGCAGCCGGCAGGCCGCTTGCTGATCCGGGCGATTTGCCAGATCTTTGACCTTTACCGCAAGGAAGGCGCCAGCCAGCGGTTCTCCCGGATTATCTGACCGGGTTTGCTGTAAACAGAACCAACAAGGGCTGCCAAATGGCAGCCCTTGTTGGTTTTAACTGGAGACTTAACTGGCCACTTTGAACTCGTTGGCCAGATCCTGCAGTTTTCGGGCAAGCCTGGCCTGCTCCTGGGTCACCTGATTGATCTCCTGTGATCCGGTCAGGGTCAGAATGGCCGCTTCGCTGACCGACTCCATGCTGCTGGCCAGCTCCCGTGTTACAGCAACCTGCTGTTCCGACGCAGTGGCAATCTGGGTGGCCATGTCGGAGATGCTGTTCACATCGGTAAGGATGTCAGCGAAGGTTTTCTCCATTTCAGAGGCCTGTTCGCTGGTCTGGTTGGCAAGCTTGTGGCTGGCAACAATGGATCGGCTGGCGCTGTCGGTAATGTTCTTGAAGCCGTTAATAATGTCTTCAATCTGGGTGGTCGATTCATGAGTTTGTTGTGCCAGGGTCCGTACCTCATCGGCTACTACCGCAAAGCCGCGGCCATGCTCGCCAGCCCGTGCCGCCTCGATGGCAGCATTCAGAGCCAGCAGGTTGGTCTGGTCGGCTACTTTACGGATGACATCCACCACTTCACTGATGGTGCCGCTGCGTTCCTCCAGCTCTTCGATCACCTGATTCACTTCCTGAACCGATTGCGCCAGGGTGCGGATTTGCTTAACGCTTGAGTGCAGCACCTGCTCACCGGTCCGGCTCTTCTCCATGGCGCTGTTGGAAGCGTCTGCAACCTGTTGGGTGTTTTGGGAGATTTCCTCCGAGGTGGCGGACATTTCTTCGGTGGCGGCCGCCACCTGCTCAATCTGCTGTTGCTGATTCTTGATCTGGCTGGAATTCTGGCCCGCGGTGGAGCTGGTTTCTTCGGTGGCCGTGGCCAGTTGCACGCTGGCCTTATCGATCTGCATCAGGGCATCGCTGAACCGGCCGAACAGTTCGTTGACGGCCTTGGCAATAGTGCCGGTTTCGTCCTGGCTGGACACCGGGATATGCTGGGTCAGATCCTTGTTGTCCATGGCGTAGCGAACGCCTGACAACAACGCGGCTACCTGGTTATGAATGGCGTGGATGATCACCAGCATCAGCAAGACCACGATAATGATGGCACCGCCTGCAATCGTAGAGGCGCCAATAAGTGCCTTGCGGGCTTCACCTACCGCTTCGGTAGCCGCGGCTTCCACTTGGGCCAGCATCTGGCTGCGGATACGGTTGATGGCTTCAATTCGCCTGGTTGCTGCGGTGAACCACTCGCCGGGGTCCAGGGCATACATGCCAGACGGGCTGCTGAGCAGGGTTTCACGCTGAGCCTGGAACTCCCGGCTTACCGGCAGGTTTGCCAGCTGTGTGATGTCTCTGCGAAGGTCTGAATCGCTCGGTAGCATGCTGATGGCAGCGTTCAGGTAAGCATCCTGCTGACCGCTCATGCCGGATACCCGCCCGAGTGTTGGCAGGTCAAAGTCTCCGGATCGAATCAGTGCAGCGCCATTGGCGCGCTCCCGCCCGGCCATTTCTACAGCCTCAGCCAGAGTGAAATATCCGTTGATCTGGCGGCTCAGGTCGGCGTCCGTTGAGCGGCGTACCAGCAGGGGAACCCGGTCAAGCAGTTCCATAATCATCGTGGTGTACTGGCTGGCAGAGTCGGCACTATTGATGTTGCGGTTGTCGATGCCCTGGCGAAGCCTGCCAAGGCCGGACAGCTGTTGTTCAAGGCGGTCAATGCTGGATTTGATCACGGCATCAAATTCGGTGTCAGACACCAGGGCTCGGAGCCCGTCGCGATAGGTTCGCAGGCTTCGGTCTGTATCCTGGCGCTGGGCATCCAGGTCGCGCTTTGCCTGTTGCTCGCCGCTGGAACCTGTCGCGCTCGACAGCAAAACGGCTGAGCGGCCGCGTTCCTTCTGCAAGGACTCAATCAAAGGATCACCCAGCTCCACCAGGTTCACCATGGCCTGCAACTGGCGCATGTTGCCCAGCTCATCCGCGTTACGGCTGATGCTGAAAGCGGCAAAGAAAACGATGACCAGCAGGGCCGGAAGCACCAGGGTAATGAGCTTGCCCCGCATGGAGAGGTTATTAAGGAATGACATGGAAGACCCCTTCACTGAATTAATTCGTCCATTATAGGCAAGTGTAGCAGCCGAGGGTATTCACGAATCGGGGTAGCTGATGGGGTAGGTTGGGCTTTGTAAGTGCCTGTAAAGATAATGCTATCTGTATGGCCCGGTTAGAAAAAATGGCCCTGTAAGGACAACTGCGTAGAGTACTGCATTTGGGGTAGATGGTGGTTATCGCCCGATCCGCTGACAAAGGTCAAGGTGCCTTAGTGGCCTGGCGGGTATGGTGCCGGCACGTCTTTCAGCGGAGAAAACCATGGAACTTGTTTGCCCCGCCGGTAGCCTTCCCGCACTGAAAACCGCCGTCGATAACGGCGCCGATGCGGTGTACTTCGGCTTTCGCGACAGCACCAATGCCCGCCAGTTTGCGGGCCTGAACTTTAATGAAAAGCGCGCAGGGGAGGGTATTGAATACGCCCACTCCAAGGGCAGTCGGGTGTTTTGCGCCATCAACACCTATCCGCAGCCCGATGGCTGGGAGCAATGGAAGGGCGCGGTCGACCGCGCCGCGAACCTGGGTGTGGACGCCATCATCCTAGCCGATATGGGCTTGCTGGACTATGCGGCCAACAAATATCCGGACACCCCTCGCCATTTGTCGGTGCAGGGTTCTGCCACCAGCCACGAAGCCCTCTCATTCTACAAAGACAACTTCGATATCCGCCGAGCGGTTCTGCCCCGGGTGCTCTCCATTGACCAGGTGCGGGGCGTTGCCAAACACAGCCCGGTGGAGCTGGAAGTGTTTGCCTTCGGCAGCCTGTGCATCATGGCGGAGGGCCGTTGTTATTTATCGTCTTATCTCACCGACGAGTCTCCGAATACCCGTGGCGCCTGCTCGCCCGCCAAAGCCGTGCGCTGGCAGGAGACCCCGCAAGGGCTCGAGTCCCGCCTGAACGATGTCTTGATCGATCGCTATGGCCCGGGCGAATCCGCCGGATACCCGACCCTGTGCAAGGGGCGTTTCGAGGTAGAAGGCAGTGTCTATCACGCCATTGAAGAGCCGGTCAGCCTCAATACCCTGGATTTGCTGCCAGAGCTCAAAGAACTGGGCATCAGCGCGGTGAAAATCGAAGGCCGCCAACGCAGCCCCGCCTACATTGCCGACGTGGCCCGCACCTGGCGCCAGGCGCTGGATCGGCTGGAAGCAACACCCGGCGTGTTTTCCGTAGAGAACCAGTGGAATCAGACGCTGGCCGGGCTTTCCGAAGGTGGCCTGACCACCATTGGCGCCTATCACCGCAAGTGGAAATAAGGTTCAGCTGATCATGATGAAACTATCCCTTGGCCCGATTCTGTGGTTCTGGACCAAGCAGTCCGTATTCGATTTCTACGCCAAAGCCGCTGAGTGGCCGATAGAGACCATCTATCTTGGCGAGGCGGTCTGTTCCCGCCGCCGTGAACTCAAGCCGGATGACTGGCTGGAGCTGGCGCGGGATTTGAAAGCCTGTGGCAAGAACGTGGTGTTGTCGACCCTCACGCTGATCGAATCCGAAGCCGACCTGCGCCGCCTGCGCCGGTTCTGCGAACAGGATGAATTCCGTGTGGAGGCAAACGACCAGAGCGCCCTGCAGGTGGCCATCCGCAACAACATTCCGTTTGTGACCGGCCCCTCCATGAACATCTACAACACCGCCACCCTGAAAATCCTGGCCAGACAGGGACTGCAAGGCTGGAACCTGCCGGTGGAGCTTGGTAAGGAAACCCTGGAACAGCTGATCAGGGAGTTGAAGGCCGAAGGCCTGGATCTGCCCGCCGAGGTATTCTCCTGGGGCTTCCTGCCGCTGGCCTGGTCGTCCCGTTGCTTCACCGCCCGCCATTACAACCTGCCCAAAGACAACTGCGAGTTCCGTTGCCTGGAGCATCCGGATGGCATGGAGCTGCGCTCCCGGGAAAGCCAGGAGTTGTTCCGTCTGAACGGCATCTCCACCCTGTCTGGCTCCCGCTATGACCTGATGCGGGAGCTGCCGGATATGGAACGAATGGGGGTAAGCACCGTGCGCCTGAGCCCGGAGCATCAGGGCATGGATGAGGTGGTCAAACGCTTTGACCAGGTACGCCGGGGGGAAGTGCCAGCCACCGACCCGCTGCAGCTGGTGGAAGCGCCGCCGTGTAATGGGTATTGGTATGGCAAGCCGGGGATGGAATTGGTGCAGGACCCTGGACTACAATAAACTTTTAATTGCAACGAGCTTTGGACGGCTGTTGCATCACAGGGATGTTTAAACTCAGTCAACGGATGACGAACGATGGATATTGTCAAAACTTTCGATCTGGTTGCGGCACATCTACCCAACCTGGAATCGCCCTTCTTTGCTGCTGAAAAAGCCAGAAACCTTCTGGAGAATGACCGTCACGGTCATCGCTTCAATTTACACCAGATACTTGACCGGCTGGCTTCGTCCGGTTTACGGCCCGACCAACGGACACAATTGATAAATGAAGTCAGTAATCGACTCCGAGAAAGAAAATTGTGGCTGGTATATGGCCCTTGTGGTGGAAAGCCCTTTGATCCGGTAGTGAGCTGGAGAGAGGATTCATCTGGGCAAGGGCGCTGGATGATCAATGACAGCGCCTGTCGGTTTGCCCTGGGGGATGCCGTCCAGAGCTTGAACGAAAACAATATCACTCCGCAACAACTGGCCCGTCAGAATGGTAGAAGCATTGGTTCGTTGTCTGTTGGCCTCTTCAGCACAGAGCTGCGGCTCCTGCGCAAGGAGGAGGCTTTGCAACGGCAATCAGTGGCATCCTCGGACAGTCCCTTCCCGGCTACCCCTGTTGCGCCCTTGCCGTCAACGACCAAAACCCCGCAACCGTCTGCGTCTGAAACGCCTCCGGAGATTCATCTGGAAATTGGTTTGTTCACCGACGGTACCCTGAATAACGCGGATAATTCCAGGGCAATGGAAGACCGCGTTCAGGAAGAATGCCTCACCCCGCTTGAAGACGGTGAAATTACCGAAGCGGAGTGTCGGTATCGGCTGGCAATGATGCTGGGGGGGAGTTATGCCAACGCGCCGAGTAATGTGGCGAAGTTGGCAGATTTGTACACGGAACTGGATGATGTTGAGGAAAATTTCATCATCCATCGCATAGCGCATTATGCACCCGGCATAGGCACAAGGACCGGCGATAAAGACTCTTTAATTGGAATGACATCGGGGGGCGGCGAAACCGGCATCGTAAGTCAGGTGAAGCAGGCTTTTGACGAAATAGCGAAAAGAATTTATCGATTAGGGTTGTCTGCTCCCTTAAGGTCGTTGACGGTTGATTTGTTTGGCTTCAGTCGCGGCGCAGCTTCCTCGCGCCATGCCGCCCACGAGATCAATCTCGGGGTGGAAGGTGCGTTCGGTCGGGCTCTCAATCATTACAGTATTGATTGGCCGGAGCAGGTTAGTATTCGCTTTGTGGGGCTGTTCGATACCGTTGCTGCTGTAGTGAATCCATTGGCCCTGGATTTGTCTCCTGGTAATGATCGGAACGACCCTGTCAATTTATATCTGGATCCCCATGCGGTTGAGCAGGCCGTTCATCTGGTGGCTTCAGACGAGCATCGAGAAAACTTCGCCCTCAACAGCTTGCGAAACTCGGACGGCAGTCTCCCTGATAATTTTCGGGAGATTTCTTTGCCTGGGGTGCACTCGGATATTGGCGGCGGATACAGCGAGAATATGCGTGAGGATGTTTTAATCAGCCCCATAGAGAGAGTTTCTCTCTCTTGGTTTGATCAGCCAGAACAGACCCGGCAATGGCAAGCGCTGGAAGGCCTGAAAAAGCAGAAGGAAGCTGAGGGCTGGATCGGTGCCTACAGCCTGCCGGTAAGAGCATCGGAACAACCGAATCCTCCGCCCAGTGGCCTGGGTACGGAGAGTGAGGCAAGATTGGCTATCCACACAAACATCTTCCCTCAGCGGACCCCGCACAGTGGGCGGATGGCTGAGCTTGCACTCCGGATGGTGCGCCAAGTACGCGGAGAATATTCACGGGTTACATTACGAATTATGCATGAATTGGCAGTTAGGGGAGGGGTTCCTCTCGAACCGATTCCCAACAGGCAGGATTTTAACCTCCCGCTTGAGCTCCGGCCTGTCGCTGATCAATTGATGCAAGAGAGCTTTGGTGAGACCGACACCCCATCTTTGAACGCGAGCCAACAACAAATGCTGCGCCAACGTTATATTCATTATTCGTCAAACTTCAACTCGATCCAGTTCTCGGCGCTCGGCACGCCAGCATCATTGCGACTGCCGAACATTGTTACCCCGAATGCGCCTGCACAATCAGGTGAACGGGCCATGTATCCAAATTCTAGGGAGTGATGATGAGTTATATGCGCTATTTCACTTGGCTCGCGTTTTCGCTGATCTTGGCTGGGTGCTCTCCCAGGCAGGATGACGATATTTCCTGGTACGTGGGCGTCGCTGCCCCGAGTAACTACGATGTGTGGGTCATTAACCTGCATCTGGAAAAATCCGGAGAGCGTAGTTGGCGAATTCCTGCAGGCCATAAAGGCTGCTGCTGGGAGGGCGGCCGAGGTCCTTTCGGGACGGGGGGGGCGATGGATCCGTTCCCCAACCTGATCGCGATCCATTGGTTTTCTTTTGCGGAGCAGAAATACTATTCCATCTTGATTGATGTCCCGCCGGATTTGCAAGATCAAATGCGAGTGCCTGCTCCCACCAGGACTCAAAATGGTGAGATACGCCATTTGCCAAGAAGCGACTTGATTTTAGGGTTGGCGCCCGGAGGAGAAGTGGTTGTCTGGATGATGAGCCAGCGAACAAACGCGGTAGAGGTAATGCGTGTTCAGGCAATCGAAGTTGAAGGTAATCCTGATGATTTTTCGGGGTCAACGGAAGGTTACCTCGAGCGAAGCGGCGCCTATCTTGAAGAGCACGGTGTGCCGTTGGAGGGCTGGTGACAGAGACAAGTCAGATATGTGGGGCATACAAAGGCTGCAGCCCCAAACCAATCCGTACCCCAAAGCTATTGGTCTTCCTGACAATTAGCAAGAGCACATTTTGGTGATTGCGCTATGCTCAAAACGGTAGTGTCCGTTTTGGGAGAGCGTACTTCGTGATCAACGCACCAGATACCCCGGATGCCTTCGAAATTTTCCCCTGGAACCGTAATTTCGAAACCGGCATTAAGGAAATCGATGACCAGCACAAGGTGCTGGTCAATATCCTTAATCGGCTTGCCTGGCATTTTGCATCGGATAGCTCTGAACTTTCGGCGGACCACGTTCTTGATGAGTTGCTTTCCTATGCCGCATTTCACTTCCAGTTTGAGGAAAAGATCTGGAATAAAACACTGGGTGAGGATGGTATGGCCAGAAACCATCACGATGCCCACCAGATGTTCTTTGTCCAGATTCATGAATTGCGTAAAAGTGGCGAACCCCAGGAAGACATACTGACCAATCTTTTTGATTTTCTGACGCGTTGGTTGGCTTTTCATATCCTGGAGTCTGATCGTCGCATGGCCCTCACTGCCAGGATGGTAGAAAAGGGCTACGCGTTAAATGAGGCCAGGGACCGGGTGGATTCAGAACTCAGCGGCTCGGTATCTGTGCTAGTTAATGCGCTTCTTGAGATTTACGGCAAATTGTCCGCAAGCACCATTCAGTTGATGCGTGAAAAAATGGCGCGCCACAGGGCCGAAGACGATTTGCAGCGACTCCAGAACGAACGTTTGAGTCAGGCCCTGGAAGAACAGGCCGGCGAATATCAACAGCACCTTGAAAGCCTGGCCTACAACGATGCCCTGACTGGCCTCCGGAATCGTAACGGGATCATTCGACGAATCCGCGACTGCATGGCGGAAGCAGAGCGGGCAGATAACTCGGCCGCTTTGGTGTCCATCGACCTCGATCATTTTATTGATCTGAACGCGTGCCTTGGGGAGGATGCCGCAGACCGTTTACTTGGCCTGTTGGCCCGGCGCTGGCTTGATGCCATACCGGCCGACGCGTGTCTGGCCAGGATTGGTGGTGATGAATTTGCGCTTCTTTTGCCGGATGCCAGCCAGGCGGAATCCCGACTCGAGGCCCTTCGGTTGACGGCGCGCCAGCCCTTTGAGCTTGATGGGGCGGAAGTGTCTGTTACGTTTACCGCCGGAGTTGTTCTGTTTCCTGATCAGGCAGTTCAGGATGCTGACATCCTGTTGCGACAGGCCAATAACACCCTTTATCGTGCAAAGCATGAAATGCATGGCGGGTGGTTGTATCTGGATGCCGGTGAACAAAACCAATATCACGCCCGCCAATTGTTACTGGATGACATTCGACGAGGTCTCAGTTATGAAGAGTTTCGGCTGTTCTATCAGCCTAAGGTGAACCTTCGGACCGGTGAAGTACTGGGCGCTGAGGCGCTGATCCGCTGGCAACACCCTCAGAAAGGCTTGCTGTCACCGATTCATTTTCTGCCAGGCATAGAACATCATGCCCTGAACGTTCAGGTTGGCGAATGGGTGTTGCGGGAATCTCTTCAGCAAATGCAGCGTTGGGACAAGCAGGGTGTAGAGTTGAATGTCAGCGTCAATGTTTCGGCTTTCCAGCTTCAGAGTGGTGATTTCCCTGAGCGGCTTAAACACATCCTTTCAGAGTTCCCGCAGATTGACCCTGCCAGGCTGGATCTCGAAATCCTGGAGACGGCTGCCTTGGGGGAGCTGGACAGGGCTGTCCAGACGATCAACGAGTGTCGGGAGCTCGGCGTTCGCTTCTCGCTCGACGATTTTGGTACGGGCTATTCGTCGTTGTCTTATCTGAAACGACTCCCTGTCGACACACTCAAAGTGGATCGCGAGTTTGTATCCGGAGCTGACGGAAGTCGCGAGAACCTCTCGATACTTCGGGGGATTGTCGGGTTGTCAGGTGTATTTGGAAAACAGATCATTGCTGAAGGTGTTGAAACGATCAGGCAGGGCCAGATTCTGTTGTCGCTGGGGTGCGAGCAGGCCCAGGGTTACGCGATGTCTCCCCCCGTTGAGCCGGACCGCCTCCTGGAATGGATCGCCAACTGGAAAACCTTTCCGGAGTGGCAGGACGATGAAGTGCTCTAACGTTTTGGTTGCCAATTCCGTGGATTTTTGAGAATTTCAAGCGCAACTACGAGAGTGGCTGAGAAGCTGGTGAACCGAAAAATTCCACTCCAGACTATCCAGAAGATTCTTCAAAGCCAGCCCCAGTTCGGTATCCCCCTCAATCACCAGGCGCCGCTGAAAGAATAGCTGGTCCGGGTCTTGCCGGCGCTCTGCCAGGGTCTTGAAGGCTGCCAGCGAACCCCGAATGGTCGCTTCGCCTGGGCCTTCAACTACGCGAAGCCGGTCAGCCCAGAAACCGATGGTAATGCCTGGTTGACCTCCATTGACCTCCAGCCGAATTGTACGGCCTTCAAAGTCATCGAATTCGCCCTCCGCCAGTGCTTCTGCAAAGAGCTGGTTCAGCGGGGCTTCGGCAACCAGTTGTTTTAAGCTGACGGGTACGTTGCGGTCGATGGTGTCCAGCAGCGGTGTCGGGGAGGGCAGGTATTCTTTCAGTACCGCGATGGATTGCTCCAGTAACGGGCTGTGCAATGACGCAATGGGAGGCAGTGAAAAGGCCATGTTCAACTCCGGGCAGGACGAAAACCCGCCCAGAGTAACAAAAGGCCGCCGGCGGCGACTTGATTTAACTCAGCCCTTGTGGAGGCCTTCTTCAACAGCCCACACTGCCACTTCAACCCGTGAACGCAGGTTGAGTTTCTTGAGCAGGTGTTTAACGTGCACTTTCACTGTGCCATCGCTGATGTCCAGCTTGCGGCCGATCATCTTGTTGGAGAGGCCTTCGGCAATCAGTCGCAGTATGTCTTTTTCCCGGGGGGTCAGGCTGTCGAAATCCGGCCGGGATGACTGTTGCGGTTTGTTGGAGCGCAGGGCCTGGGCCAGCAGTGTGGTCAGCCGGTCGCTGATCACCATTTTGCCCACGGCGGCCTGGTGCAACTGGGCGATCATGTCTTCCGGCTCCATGTCTTTCAGCAGGTAGCCATCTGCACCGGCACGCAGGGCGGCAACCACATCGTCCTCCTGGTCGGAGACGGTGAACATGACAATACGCGAACTGATGTTCTGGTCCCGCAGATGCTTGAGTGCCTCAATGCCGTCCATCTCGGGCATGTTCAGGTCCATCAGGATCAAATCCGGCTCCGTTTCCAGGGCCAGCTTGATGCCGTCGGCGGCGTTGCTTGCCTCGCCGATCACTTCCATGTCGTCTTCCATGCCGATCAACTGCTTGATGCCCTGTCGCAGCAGGGGGTGGTCGTCAATCAGCAGTATGCTTGCGGGTGTCTCAGCCATGGTCTCTCTCATTGGTGTTGGTGTTTGGGTCAGGCCGGTGAAGATTCGGTAGTAATCAGGTTACGGCTTTTGGGGACGAATGTTAATGTCACTTCCACGCCGCCTTCGTCCCGGTTATCAACCTTTACCTTGCCCCCGAGTGTGCGCGCCCGGTCCTGCATGATCACCAGGCCGTAATGGTTAACCGGCTGGTCGCCTCCGGGCAGGCCCTTGCCGTTGTCGCGAATACTTGCCCGAACCTGCGGAGACTCGAACAGCACCTTAACGGAGATGACCGTAGCGTCGGCATGCTTGACCGCGTTTGCCAGTCCCTCGCGGATAATCTGCAGGGTGTGAATCTCCTCGTTTGGCGACAGGGTCTGTGGGGGCAGGTTGTATTCAAAGTCCACCGGGTGTCCCAGCCTTTCGGAAAACTCGTCGATGGTCTTGCGCAAAGCCGTGGCCAGGTCTGGTGTGTCCAGTTTCAGGCGGAACGTGGCCAGTAGCTCACGCAGTTGGCGGTAGGCGCTGTTCAGGCCGGTACTGAGCTCATCCAGAATCTCATCGTGAACGGGTTTCTGGTCGCCAGTGATATTGAGCCGGCGCAGCCGCGTCACCTGCATTTTCAGGTAAGACAGCGACTGGGCCAGTGAGTCGTGCAACTCCCGGGCAATCACCGTGCGTTCCTCCGCCAGGGTCAGTTGCTGTTCCTCGGTTATTTGTCGTTCCAGGAAAATGGCCGTTGCCAGTTGGTCGGTCAGGGTTTCCAGCAACCGGCGGGAGGTGGCAGACAAGCCTTTTTCTGCCGGGTACCAAACCTCCAGGGTGCCGAGTAACTGGCCGGGTGTTCGGATGGGCAGTAACAGACGGCGACCATCGTTGTTCTCCAACGGCATCTCATCATAGACCTCGGGGGTCACCAGGCAGGCATTGCAGTGATGGTCGCGACAGTAGAACGGGCGCTTGTCTGTGGCCGTAGTAATGGCCTCTACCGGCTCGGAGGATTCCTTGTCATGCAGGAACAGCCGAATAGGGCCAACGCCCAACAGCAGTTCCAGTTCCTGCAGCATGGGAATGGCACCGTTACACAGATCGTGGTTGGCAAACAGGTCCCGGCTGGCGGAATGCATAACCTGAAGGGCCTGGTGGCTGACTTCAAGTTCCTCGGTTTTCTGCCGTGCCTTGGTTTCCAATTCGTGGTAGGTCAGCGCCAACTCGCTGGTCATCTGGTCAAACGCCTGGCCCAGTTGTGACAGTTCGTCTGAACCTTTCAGGTCGGCTTTCCGGGAAAAATCCTTTTCACCCACGGCATTGGCAATGGTGACAAGTTTTCTGAGTGGCCTAAGTATTCGATTTTTCAGGTCAAAAAACAGTGCGATCACGATCAGCACTGAAAAAACCATGCTGATGATCTGGATCAGGTGCAACAAGTCAACCCGCGCTTCTGTTCGCTGCTCAAGCATAGTCACCAGGCGGTCGACTTCCTGAATGTAGTCCTCCACCGCCAGAACCATGGCCGGAGTGATCGGCGTGCCTACCTCATGTTGCTGTAGCGACGGTTTGAGTTCGGTCTGCCACGCTGTGAGCATTTGGCGATACTGCTTGGCCAGGGGGTGGTCGTCTGATCCGGGAACCGAGCGGAGGATGGCCGTGTCCTCAAGGCGGCGCTCATAATCATGGATGCGTACATCTGCGGTAGCCCGCCCGTTTGCGTAATCTTCCGTGGCTGAACGGGCAATCAACTGGAATGCGCCCATCCGCAGTGCCCCGGCGAGGTTGATAGCCGTGGCATTGCCTTCAATGCTATTAGACACTGCCAACGTCGCAGACATGCTGACGATAGCAGTCAGCACGATGGCGCCGATCACCACAGCGAGTCGGTTTACTAGCGGACTTCTGGATGTCATGGGTTGTTGTCTGTTTGGGGGTTCGAAAGGTGCCTTTTTCAGGCCAGATTATGGCTGAGGAACCTCGGTTCCGATACCTCCTTGAGGATAGTCAATTACCCCAATGGTTAATCCGCCATCATAGCCTTTGACCCTATTGAGAGCAAAAGCCGACACTAAACGTTGGCAATTCCGAGGTAACTGGATGCAAACCCCACTTGATCAGGATGATGAAAGGCTGGCATCGCTGGTGGTAATTCTGCCACTGGCAGTGACAGGTTTTGTTATTGCTGCAGGTTGCTGGGCGCTGTTTGCTGTGGCGGGAGTGCATCTCAGGGCTGATCTTGCCTTAAACAGTATGCAGTTCGGCATACTGCTGGCCGCGCCCATGGCTGTCAGTGCAGCGTTAGCGATTCCGGCTGGGTTGGCGGCCCAACGTTACGGTGCCCGCGCCGTGATGCTCACGTGTCTGGTCGGGTTGGCACTGTGCATGGGGCTACTCCTGCTAGTCGAAAGCTTCTATGGTTACCTGTTGGTTGCCGGCGGGCTGGGGCTGGCCGGAGGTTTCTACAGTGCAGGCCTGCAGTTCGTGGTCAGCCACTGCGAGCCGAAACGGCTTGGGCTGGTTCTTGGGGTTTTTGGCGCGGGAGTCACCGGCGCGGGCTTCAGCTATTACCTGGTGCCGCTATTTCACGATGCATTTTCCTGGCAGGGAGTGCCATTAGCCTACCTGATTGTATTGCTCTTGGTGGTTGCTTTACTGGTGATGTTGACCGATCCGGAATCGAAGGAACCGGAGGCCGACCGTGCCTGGTCTGTTGGGCAGGTTTTTCGAATACTCCGACGTGGTCGCTCTCTCCCGCTCACTGCCAACTTTGGCATAGTGGCCGGAAGCTTCTTTGCCCTGGCGCTCTGGTTACCGGATTTTCTGTCGGCACAGTTTGGCCTGTCTCTGGACGCCGGTGCACGCCAGGCACAGTGGTTTATTATCCCCGGTGCCCTGGCCCAGGTATTGGGCGGAGGCCTCGCTGACCGGTTCGGCAGTGCCAGGGTTGCGACACGGTCTTTGGTGTTGTGCCTGCTGGCGCTGGGTGTGTTGTCTTACCCGCCAATGACGTTATTTGTCAGGGGGGTAGATGAGATCATCACTGTGGAGTTTGCCCTGCCTCTGATGATTGAAGGTAGTTTGATTGTGGTGCTGGGTGTCGCTATGGGGAGTGCCATGGGGAGCCTGCAACGAATGGTGATACTGGCCAATCGTGCCGAGGCGGCCTTGTTTGCAGGCTTCTTGTTGGTCTCCGCCTGCTCTGTCGCGTTTGTTCTGCCGGTCCTGTTTGGTGCCGTCAACCAGTGGCTGGGGGTGCGCACGGCGGTGTTCATGATTCTGTTCCTGTTGCTCAGCAGCAGCCTGCTGATGTTTGCTCGCGACACCCGTCGTGAGGAGCGAAGAACCCTTCTCCACCCGGGGATATAGCCCTGCTACCACCTCGGTGGTACAGCCCGGTTATGTGGTAGTAACCACGCAGATTTCGCGGTTTTTCTCACACACAATGGTCTCAAATCGGAGCAACGATCCGGCAGACGGAGAGAGAGACCATGAGTCATTTAATCGACAAACTGAATTACTTCAGGAAGAAGCGCGAGCCGTTCGCGGGCGGCCACGGCGAAACCCATGAAGTCAGTCGCGAGTGGGAAGACAGCTACCGCCAGCGCTGGCAGCACGACAAGGTTGTGCGTTCCACCCACGGCGTAAACTGCACCGGCTCCTGCAGCTGGAAAATCTACGTCAAGAACGGCCTGGTCACCTGGGAAACCCAGCAGACCGACTACCCCCGTACCCGCCCGGATCTGCCAAACCACGAGCCCCGCGGCTGCCCTCGGGGCGCCAGCTATTCCTGGTACATGTACAGCGCCAACCGCCTGAAGTACCCGCTGATGCGCAAGAGCCTGATGAAGCTCTGGCGTGCGGCCCGTATTCAGTTCAACGACCCGGTGCAAGCCTGGGCGTCGATTGTTGAAGACCCCAAGAAAACCGCCGAGTACAAGCCCCGCCGTGGTATGGGTGGCTTCATTCGTTCCAACTGGGACGAAGTCAACGAGCTGATTGCTGCCTCCAACGTCTACACCGCCAAGAAGTTTGGTCCGGACCGCATCATCGGCTTCTCGCCGATCCCGGCCATGTCCATGGTGTCCTACGCCGCGGGCAGCCGCTACCTGTCGATGATCGGTGGCGTGTGCATGAGCTTCTACGACTGGTACTGCGACCTGCCGCCGGCCTCCCCGCAAACCTGGGGTGAGCAGACCGACGTGCCGGAATCCGCGGACTGGTACAACTCCGGCTACATCATCGCCTGGGGTTCCAACGTGCCCCAGACCCGTACCCCGGACGCCCACTTCTTCACCGAAGTGCGCTACAAGGGGACCAAGACAGTTGCTATTACGCCTGACTACGCGGAAGTGTCCAAGCTGTCCGACGAGTGGCTGAACCCCAAGCAGGGCACAGACGCCGCCCTGGGCATGGCCATGGGCCACGTGATCCTGAAAGAATTCCACGTTGACAAACCCAGCGAGTACTTCACCGACTACGTGCGTCGTTACACTGACATGCCGTATCTGGTGATGCTGGATGAAAAAGACGATGGCAGTTATGTGCCGGGCCGCTTCCTGCGGGCCAGCGATCTGGTGGACGGCCTGGGTGAGGAAAATAACCCGGAATGGAAAACCATCGCCATTGACGAGAGCACTGGCGAGCTGACGGCGCCCAACGGCTCCATCGGCTATCGCTGGGGCGAGAAGGGCAAGTGGAACCTCAAGCAAACCGCCAAGGGCTCCGATGTAAACCTTCAGCTGTCCATGGTCGAGAAGCACGACGACGTTGTGGATGTTGCTTTCCCGTACTTCGGTGGAATTGAGCACGACCACTTCAAGCACGTGGAAATCAAAGACATCCTCAAGCACAAGCTGGGCACCCGTAAGGTCAAGCTGGCAGACGGCACCGAAGGCCGTGTGGTCACTGTTTACGACCTGATGGTGGCTAACTACGGCATCAGCCGTGGCCTGGGCGAGGATGACGGCGCCACCTCCTACGATGAAGTGAAGCCCTATACCCCTGCCTGGCAGGAAAAAATCACCGGCGTACCCGCCGAGAAAGTGATCCGCATTGCCCGCGAGTTTGCGGATAACGCCGACAAGACCAAGGGCCGTTCCATGGTCATCGTGGGTGCCGGTATGAACCACTGGTACCACATGGACATGAACTACCGTGGCCTGATCAACATGCTGATCATGTGTGGCTGTATTGGCCAGAGCGGTGGTGGCTGGGCCCACTACGTTGGCCAGGAAAAACTGCGCCCACAGACCGGCTGGCAGCCGTTGGCGTTCGGCCTGGACTGGCAGCGCCCGCCGCGCCACATGAACTCCACCTCGTTCTTCTACGCCCACTCCGGGCAGTGGCGTTACGAGAAACTGGGTGTGGACGAAATCCTGTCGCCGCTGGCGGACAAGTCCAAATTCAGTGGCAGCCTGATCGACTACAACGTGCGCGCCGAGCGGATGGGCTGGTTGCCGTCTGCGCCGCAGCTCAACCGCAACCCGCTGGGAATTGCCGCAGAAGCCGAGAAGGCTGGTATGGAAGTCTCCGACTACGTGGCCAAGTCCATGAAGGATGGCTCCCTGGCGTTCGCCAGTGAAGATCCGGAAGCGCCGGAAAACTGCCCGCGCAACCTGTTCATCTGGCGTTCCAACCTGCTGGGCTCTTCCGGCAAGGGCCATGAGTACATGCTCAAGTACTTGCTGGGTACCAAGAACGGCCTGCAGGGCAAAGACCTGGGTGTGGAAGGCGGTGCCAAACCGCAAGAGGTCAAGTGGCGCGATGAGGCTCCGCAGGGCAAGCTCGACCTGCTGGTGACCCTGGACTTTCGTATGTCCACCACCTGTCTGTATTCAGACATCGTTCTGCCGACCGCTACCTGGTACGAAAAGAACGACCTGAACACTTCAGACATGCACCCGTTCATCCACCCGCTGACCGCCGCCACTGATCCGGCGTGGGAAGCGCGCAGTGACTGGGAAATCTACAAGGGCATTGCCAAGTCCTTCTCCAAGGCGGCCGAGGGCCACCTGGGTGTCGAGAAAGACGTGGTCACCCTGCCGCTGCTGCACGATGCGCCGGCGGAACTGGGCCAGCCATTCGATGTGAAGGACTGGAAAAAAGGCGAATGCGACCTGATTCCCGGTAAAACCGCGCCCAACTTCATCACCGTTGAGCGGGATTACCCGAACACCTACGCCCGCTTTACCTCCCTGGGTCCGCTGATGGACAAGCTGGGTAACGGTGGCAAGGGCATCAACTGGAACACCGAGAAGGAAGTCAACTTCCTGAAGGAACTGAACTACACCCACCTGGAAGGTGCCAACGCGGGCCGTCCGAAGATTGAAAGCGCCATTGATGCAGCGGAAGTGATTCTGACCCTGGCGCCGGAAACCAACGGGCAGGTCGCCGTGAAGGCCTGGGCCGCGCTGTCTGAAATGACTGGCCTGGACCACACCCACTTGGCGAAAAACAAGGAAGAGGAAAAAATCCGCTTCCGGGACATCGTGGCGCAGCCGCGCAAGATCATCTCCAGCCCGACCTGGTCAGGCCTGGAAGACGAACATGTGTCCTACAACGCCGGCTACACCAACGTGCACGAACTGATCCCCTGGCGCACCCTGACCGGCCGCCAGCAGTTCTACCAGGATCACGAATGGATGCGCGCCTTTGGCGAGAGCCTGCTGGTGTACCGCCCGCCGATCAACACCAAGGCGGTCGAGAGCATGCAGGACCAGCGCAGCAACGGTAACCCCGAGAAAGCGCTGAACTGGATCACGCCGCACCAGAAGTGGGGTATTCACAGTACCTACAGCGACAACCTGTTGATGCTGACCCTGTCTCGCGGTGGCCCCATCGTGTGGATGAGTGAAGACGACGCCAGAGACATCGGTGTTGAAGACAACGACTGGATCGAGCTGTTCAACAGCAACGGTGCCATTGCGGCCCGTGCGGTGGTCAGCCAGCGGGTGATGCCCGGCATGGTGATGATGTACCACGCCCAGGAACGCAACGTGAACGTGCCGGGCTCTGAAATTACCGGTACCCGTGGCGGCATCCACAACTCGGTCACCCGTGTGTGCCCGAAACCGACTCACATGATCGGTGGCTATGCCCAGTACTCCTACGGCTTCAACTACTACGGCACCGTAGGTTCCAACCGGGACGAGTTCGTGGTGGTCCGCAAGATGAAGAACGTGGACTGGCTCGACGGTGAAGGCAATGACTATGCTCAGGAGGCAGTAAAATGAAAATCCGTTCCCAAGTCGGCATGGTGCTGAACCTGGACAAGTGCATTGGTTGCCACACCTGTTCCGTCACCTGCAAAAACGTATGGACAAGCCGTGAAGGCATGGAATACGCCTGGTTCAACAACGTCGAAACCAAGCCCGGTATCGGCTACCCGAAAGAGTGGGAGAACCAGGACAAGTGGAAGGGCGGCTGGATGCGCGACAGCTCCGGCAAGATCCGCCCCCGCATCGGTGGCAAGTTCCGGGTACTGGCGAACATTTTCGCCAACCCGGACCTGCCGGAAATCGATGACTACTACGAGCCGTTCGACTACGACTACCAGCACCTGCATACCGCCGGTGATGTGAGGCACCAGCCAGTGGCGCGCCCTCGCTCGCTGATCTCTGGCGAGCGCATGAAGAAAATCGAATGGGGCCCGAACTGGGAAGAAATCCTGGGCACCGAGTTTGCCAAGCGCCGCAAAGACAAGAACTTTGATCAGGTGCAGGCAGACATCTACGGCCAGTTCGAAAACACCTTCATGATGTACCTGCCGCGTCTGTGCGAGCACTGCCTGAACCCGGCGTGTGTAGCCAGTTGCCCGAGCGGTGCCATCTACAAGCGTGAGGAAGACGGCATTGTGCTGATCGACCAGGACAAGTGCCGCGGCTGGCGGATGTGTGTGTCTGGCTGCCCGTACAAGAAGATCTACTTCAACTGGAAGACTGGCAAATCCGAGAAGTGCATTTTCTGCTACCCGCGTATCGAAGCCGGTCTGCCGACCGTGTGCTCCGAGACCTGTGTAGGCCGTATCCGCTACCTGGGCGTGCTGCTGTATGACGCAGACCGCATCGAAGAAGTGGCCAGTGCCCCGGGCGAGCATGAGCTGTACGAAAAGCAGCTGGAAATCTTTCTGGACCCGTTCGACCCGAAAGTGATCGAACAGGCGAAGAAAGACGGCATCCCGATGAACGTGATCGAAGCCGCCCAGCAGAGCCCGGTGTACAAAATGGCGGTGGACTGGAAACTGGCCCTGCCGCTGCACCCGGAATACCGCACCCTGCCCATGGTGTGGTACGTGCCGCCCCTGAGCCCGATTCAGTCCGCGGCGGAAGCCGGCAAGGTGGAGTTCGACGGCGTACTGCCGAAGATCGAAAGCCTGCGGATTCCAGTGAAATACCTGGCCAACCTGCTGACCGCCGGTGACGAGAAGCCCATCGTTCGTGCCCTCAAGCGGATCATGGCCATGCGTTTGTACAAACGTGCCGAGACCGTAGAAGGCAAGGAAGACCTGCGTGCCCTCGAGGAAGCCGGGCTGACCAAGGCCCAGGCGAATGAGATGTACCGCTACTTGGCCATCGCCAACTACGAGGACCGCTTCGTGATCCCGACCAGCCATCGCGAGCTGGCCAAGGAAGCCTTCCCGGATGCGGACGCCTACGGCGAGCGTGGTGGTTGTGGCTTCAGCTTCGGCGACGGCTGCAATGGTGGCGACAGCGAGTTCAGCCTGTTCGGTGGCAAGAAGCAGACCACCAGCATGGTCAGCAAGCTGGCGACCGTAAAGCAGGTCGACCCGAAACAGCTGCAGGATTGAGGAGCGAGTTATGCAACTTCTGAAAGTACTGGCGCGGGTACTCGAATACCCCACCGATGAACTGCAGCAGTCCAAAGACGCCCTGGTAGCCGCTGTCCTGGAGGACAGCCGGCTACCCCGGCAGAACAAGGAACAGCTGCTCAGCTGTATCGATCGCCTGTGCGACGGAGACCTGTTGGATCTTCAGGAATCCTACGTAGGCACCTTCGACCGGGGCCGGGCCACCTCCCTGCTACTGTTCGAACACGTTCATGGTGAATCCCGTGACCGCGGCCAGGCCATGGTAGACCTGATGGAGCAGTACCGGGCCAACGGCCTGGAGATTGATGCCCGGGAACTGCCGGACTACCTGCCGCTGTTCCTGGAATACCTGTCTACCCGGCCGTGGGACGAAATCAGGAACTGGCTGGAAGACATCCACCACATCCTCGGCCTGCTCGGTGAGCGGCTGTACCAGCGTGAAAGCGTCTACCACGTGGTGATGGATTCCCTGCTGGTGCTCTCCGGCCGCAAGACCAACCGCCAGGAGCTGGCCCAGATCGTCGCCTCGGAAGAGCGCGACGACACGCCAGAAGCCCTGGACAAGGTCTGGGAAGAAGAAATGGTGAAATTTGTGGATGACCAGGGCAGCTCCTGCAGCACCGGTGGCGTGGTTGGACAACGCCGCCGCGAGCTGGAACAGACCCAGACCATTCACCTGAGTGATCAGCTGATGACGGACGCCACACCCCGTCAGGCAGGGCGCGCTTAAGCGCAGGAGGAAATGACAATGTCCTATCTACACACACTGGTTTTCGGGGTATACCCGTACATCGCCCTGGCTGTCCTGCTGATCGGCACCTGGGCGCGCTATGACCACGGTCAGTTCACCTGGAAAGCCCATTCCAGCCAGATGCTGCGAAAGAAAAACATGGTACTGGCCAGCGTGCTGTTCCATGTGGGTATCCTGGTGATCTTCTTCGGCCACCTGGTTGGCCTGCTGGCGCCGAAATGGGCCTACGAATGGCTGATGACACCCGGCCAGAAGCAGGTTATGGCCGTGGTAGTCGGCGGCATTGCCGGCGTCATGTGCCTGATTGGTGGCGCCATGCTCGCCTACCGCCGCCTGACCGACCCACGGGTTCGTGCCAGCAGCACCGTTGCCGACAACCTGGTCATCATCATCCTGGTTGTGCAGGTCGCCCTCGGCCTCGCCACCATCCTGCCCACCATGGGGCACCTGGATGGCTCTGAAATGCTCAAGTTCTCTGCCTGGGCGCAAGGCGTACTGACCCTGCAGGGCGGCGTGGCTGGCCACATTGTTGATGTGCACTGGATCTACAAAACCCACATCTTCCTGGGCCTGACCATCTTCGTACTCTTCCCGTTCACCCGACTGGTACACATGCTCAGCGTGCCGGTGGAGTATTTCGGACGGAAGTACCAGGTGGTTCGCAAGCGCGCGTAATGATGAGTTTGCCACGGAGCCTTCCGGCTCCGTGGCAAAAATCTTTCTGGAGAAGCAACATGCAAATAATCCCAGTCGGCGAAGCCGGCAAACCCAGAAACCAGTTCCCTCCGGTGTACGTGGGTGACACGCTGATCCACGAAGACGACATCGCCCGGGAAATGCAGCACCACCCCGCCGAAGAACTGGCCGAAGCCTGGCACGAAGCCGCCAAAAGCCTCGTCATCCGCGAGTTGCTCCTGCAACAGGCCAGCCGCCTGAACCTGGACAACATCGAAGACGAAGAAGACCGAATCGCCCGGGTACTGGAACTCGAACTCAACGTCCCGGACCCCGATGAACAGGACTGCGAACGCTTCTACGCCGCCAACCCCGGCCGATTCTGCAGCCCCACCATCATGGCCGTCAGCCACATCCTCCTGGCCGCCGCCCCGGACGACATCGAAGAACGCATGCGCCAGGAAGAAGCCGGCCGACAACTCCTGTCCGCGCTCCTGGACGGCCGCTCACAGTTCAACGAACTGGCCAAACAATACTCCGCCTGCGAATCCCGCCACCAGGGCGGCAGCCTGGGGCAGATCAGCAAAGGCCAGACCGTCGAAGAATTCGAACGCCCGGTACTCAGCCTCAACGAAGGCCTGAATCCCGAGCTCATAGAAACCCGCTACGGCTGGCACATCGTCCGCGTAGACCAACGCATCGACGGCGAACAGCTACCGTACGAACACGTCAAACCCCAGATTCGCCAATACTTGAGCGAAAGCGTCACCCGCCGTGCCTTCCGCCAATACCTGCAGGTTCTGGCCGTTGAAACCGGCATAGAAGGCGTCGACCTGGAGCTGCCGGATTCGCCGTTGATGCAATAAGAAATCGGGCGATCATGAATTCGCCCAGCGGGGAGAGCGCTTTGCGTTTTCCCTTTCAGTCTGGAGGTATTGGGCGGGATGGGCTTCCCAAAACCTTGCGGAGCCATGGATGGCGGAGCAGAGCGTACAAGGACGTATTCACAGCGTGTTTTGGGAAGCCCATCCCGCCCAATGCCTGCGCTCCAAAAAGGCAAATTAGTTAGCGGGGCGAATAATTGAGTTAAGTCAACTACTCAACAAGAACCCACCTTATACCCCCATCGGGGGAGCGATTTTTCACCACTATCCCTCTACCATTTAAAACAAGATATTGAATGCATGAATATGCAGAGAGGATACTCCAATGGCCGTCACCCAAAGCGCCGAAAGCCGATACACCAAACCCGTACTCGTCGCCATCAACAAACCGCTTGATGAAGAAGACGGCCTGGAAGCACTACGCAGCCACGCCCTGTTCCGCAGCCTCAAAGCCCACGACCTGGATTACCTCATCCAGCAGTCCCGGCGCCTGCGCCTGGGCCACCACCAGCTGCTGTACCGCCAGGACATGCCAGCGCATCACTTCTTTTTTGTGATCAGCGGCCGCCTCAGACTCTACCGCCTGGACTCCTCCGGCATCGACAGAACCCTCGACAGCATCGCCCCCGGCGACTGCTTTGCCGAAGTCATGATCTACGCCGATCCGCCAAGGTACGCCTGCTACGCCGAAGCACTCAAATCCAGCGAAGTGCTGATGATCCCGGTTAAAGCCTACCAGGAACTGCTCGACCGCCACCCGGAGTACGCCCAGGCCGCGCTTCGCCATTACGCCATGCGCGCCGTCACACGGTTCCACGACCTGGAAATCATGACTGTCCAGAACGCCCGTGACCGCCTGATCCGCTACCTGATCGACCTGCTGCCTAATGGCGCCCTGGAAGGGGGCGAAGTTGAACTGCCCCTGCCCAAATGCCTGGTGGCTTCGCGCCTGGCCATGCAGCCGGAAACCTTCTCCCGGATATTGGCCGATCTCAAGTCCAACGGTCTGGTCCGGGTGAACCGCAGCAAACTGTTTATTTCCGACCCTCAGCGACTGATCGAAATCAGCCAGTAGCTTTCGGGCCCTCCGGGCCCTTTTTTTCATTTTCGCCAACTCAGGGGCATTTTTATGATCAGCAGTTACCAGGACCTTGTGAAGGCCAGCCAGAACCAACATGAGCCCCAGCGATTCCTGTTTGTGTTCTGCAAAGCCGAGCTCCCGGATGATGCTTCCGCCGCCGAGCGGGCCGCCTTCCAACGTGGTGAGGGTGGGGCGCTGACCCCGGTAATCTGCGTGGATAAAACCCCTGGGGAAGCACCAGACTTCACTGTGTTGGCTGAAGAGTCCCGAACCACCGGCCAGGACTGGGACATGGTATTCGTGGCGGCCATGTCTGGCCGTGGTGGCATAGAACCCTCCAGTGACGAAGCTCAGCAGCCCATGACCATGATGGTAGAAAGCATCCGCGTGGGTAACGTCGGAAATTACCTGCCCCTCGATAAAGCCGGTCAGGCCGTGAGCCTGGTCTGAGCTCCGCCGGTTACGCCCTTGGCGTATCCAGAAAGAGGTATGTGATTTTTATCAATTGTCGTCCACCCTTGTTGTATTCCGATTGGATTGGGGGTTTGAGTGTTCAGGGAATCTGTTCTCGTAATGCTGGCATTGATGCTTCTTGCATCGGTTGCCAGCGCCACGTCGCTCAGTGAATACGAGCCCGTTGCCGGCCGGCAGGTGATTCAGGTTGCCATTCCGTCGGTCACTCGCTATGAGCCCCGGGAAGACAACCGGGCCATTCAGGAACTCTACGCCGGCGATGAACTGGTGGGCTATGCCTACCAGACCCTCGATTTCGTGCAAACCCCGGCATACTCAGGGAAGCCCTTGAATGCCATGGTGGTGCTGGATACTGAAGGCGAGATCAAAGGCGCCCGGGTGATCCATCACGATGAACCGATTCTCTTGATCGGTATTCCCGAAGCCAAGATGCATGAGTTCACTGACCAATACGCCGGCCTGAAAGCTGACCAGCGAGTAACCGTTGGGGGTAAATCGTCCGAACGTAGGGTGGCAGTCGATGGTCTATCCGGTGCCACCGTCACGGTCATGGTCATCAATGAAGTCATTATGCGCACGGCGCATCGAGTTGGCGGTGAGCTGGGCCTGGTCGAAGGCGTTGGTGTTGGTAAACGGCCACCCAAGGCTGAAGTGATCAAGGACAGCTTCCGGCAACGTTCCTGGACAGAATTAACCGGTGACGGCTCAATCCGCCGGATGCTGCTGACCCGGGGCCAGGTTGATGATGCCTTTGCCGGTGGGCCGGCAGAAGGTTTTGAAACCGCCGCGCCGGATCAGCGTGACGAACCCCTGATCGATTTGTACGCCGCTTACCTGGATGCCCCTTCCATTGGCCGCAATCTGTTGGGTGATCGCCAGTACGAGTGGCTGATGTCTGAGCTGAAGGACGGCGAACATGCCATTGCGGTGCTGGCTAACGGCTCTTATTCCTTCCGTGGTTCAGGCTATGTGCGCGGCGGCATCTTTGACCGGCTGCAGGTTCGGCAGTTTGGCGATACCTTTAACTTCCGCGACCTGGACTACTACCGCCTGAGCGATGTGTATCTCGGTGATATGCCGCGCCTGCCGGAAATGGCCATTTTCATCATTCGCCAGCAGTACAACTTCGACCCCGGCGAGCCCTGGTCCCTTGAACTGACCGTAAAGCGCCAGACCGGCCCATTGGACAGTGAATTTGCGGTGTTCCCCCTGGAATACCAGCTGCCCGACAAGTATTACACCCGCGCAGAGCCCGAGGTGACCCAGGAAGAGTGGTTGGAAGAGCAACCCATGTGGGTTCAGGTCTGGTATCAGAAGCAGTTCCAGATCATCGTGGTTGGTTTTGGTGTTGCGGTGCTGCTGTTCATCCTGTTCTTCCAGGACTGGTTGGTGCAAAAGCCGCGGATGATGCGCTGGATTCGCCACGCATTCCTGACCTACACCCTGTTCTTTATTGGCTGGTACGCACTGGGGCAGTTGTCGATTGTCAACGTGCTGACCTTTGTAAACAGCCTGATCAGCGGCTTCCGCTGGGAAACTTTCCTGATTGATCCCATGCTGTTCATTCTCTGGTCGGTGGTGGCCGGCATCGTATTGCTCTGGGGGCGTGCGGTTTACTGCGGCTGGCTGTGCCCGTTCGGCGCCCTGCAGGAACTGACCAACGAAATTGCCCGCAAACTGAAGGTGCCTCAGTACACCGTGCCGTTTGCCGTGCATGAACGGCTCTGGGCCATCAAGTACATCATCTTGCTGGTCCTGTTCGGCGTTTCCCTGGAATCCCTTGCCACCGCAGAAAGAATGGCGGAGGTGGAACCCTTCAAAACCGCCATTACGCTCCGTTTCGATCGCACCTGGCCGTTCGTCACTTACGCCGTGTTGTTGCTGGTGGTCAACCTGTTCACCCGGAAGGTGTTCTGCCGCTACTTGTGCCCGCTGGGAGCAGCCCTGGCTCTGCCTTCCAAGCTGCGGGTGTTCGACTGGCTCAAGCGCCGCAAAGAGTGCGGGAATCCCTGCCGCCTCTGCGACCACGAATGTGAGGTGCAGGCCATCCACCCGGACGGGCACATCAATTACATGGAATGCCACTACTGCCTGGATTGCCAGATGACCTATTTCGATGACCACAAGTGTCCGCCTCTGATCGTCAAGCGTCGGGGCAAGCGCCGTGGTCACAATGCACCGGGCCACCCGGAGGAAATCCCCGTGGTTCAGGTGAAATGAGCAGTGCCTGTAAGCAGTACACATAAAAAGCCATGAGAAGCTAAAACCGCCATAACCAATAACGGAGTTGTCGCTATGAGCAAGAAAGATGATCTGAGCCAGAACGCACCGGAGGTTCCCGAAGGTGGTCTGAGCCGCCGCCGCTTTATGGGCGCTGCGGCCCTGGCCGGCGTGGCTGGTGCAACCGGCCTGGGTACCACCATGATGACCCGCGAATCGTTCGCCGCCGCTGCCCGTGAAGCCCGTAACAAGGCGCATATCGAGCCAGGCGAGCTGGATGAGTACTACGGTTTCTGGAGCGGTGGTCACCAGGGTGAAGTACGTGTTCTGGGCGTTCCGTCCATGCGCGAGCTGATGCGGATTCCGGTGTTCAACATTGACTCCGCCACCGGCTGGGGCATCACCGACGAGAGCAAGGACATTCTGGGCCGGGACAAGCTGTATCCAAACGGCGATTGCCACCACCCGCACGTGTCCATGGAAGATGGCCGTTACGACGGCAAATACCTGTTCATTAATGACAAGGCCAACAGTCGTATTGCCCGTATTCGATTGGACGTGTTCAAAACCGACAAGGTTACCCACATTCCCAATGTTCAGGCGATTCACGGTTTGCGCCTTCAGAAGGTGCCGCGCACGAACTACGTGTTCTGTAACGCCGAGTTTGTAATTCCGCAACCGAACGATGGCAGCGACTACAGCCTTGAGAACAGCTACACCATGTTCACCGCGGTTGACGCAGAAACCATGGAGGTCGCCTGGCAGGTGATTGTCGACGGCAACCTTGATAACACTGACGCCGACTACACGGGTAAGTATGCTGCCTCGACCTGCTACAACTCCGAGAAAGCCGTAGACCTGGCCGGCACCATGCGTAACGACCGTGACTGGGTGGTGGTGTTCAACGTTGAGCGCATCGAAGCTGCCGTTAAGGCCGGTAATTTCAAAACCATCGGTGATTCCGACGTGCCAGTCGTTGACGGCCGCAAGGGTTCCGCAGTTACTCGTTACATTCCGGTGCCGAAGAACCCCCAC
Source organism: Marinobacter sp. MBR-99 (assembly GCF_040547575.1). Classification (NCBI taxonomy): domain Bacteria; kingdom Pseudomonadati; phylum Pseudomonadota; class Gammaproteobacteria; order Pseudomonadales; family Marinobacteraceae; genus Marinobacter; species Marinobacter sp. MBR-99. The sequence goes on from NZ_JBEPPY010000007.1 coordinate 94,455, forward strand.
GGCCTGAATACCTCCCCCGATGGCAAGTACTTCATTGCCAACGGCAAACTGTCCCCGACCGTGTCGATCATTGCCATCGACAGGCTGAACGACCTGTTCGACGACAAGATCGGTGATCGCGATCCGATTGTTGCGGAACCGGAGCTGGGCTTGGGGCCCCTGCATACCACGTTCGACGGCCGTGGCAATGCTTACACGACGCTGTTTATCGACAGCCAGGTGGCCAAGTGGAACATTCAGGACGCAATCAAGCACTACAACGGTGAGGACGTGAACTACATCCGCCAGAAGCTGGATGTTCACTATCAGCCCGGCCACAACCATGCCTCATTGACTGAATCCCGCGATGCGGATGGCAAATGGCTGGTGGTGTTGTCGAAGTTCTCCAAGGACCGCTTCCTGCCGGTGGGCCCGCTGCACGCGGAGAATGACCAGCTGATTGATATTTCCGGTGAGGAGATGAAGCTGGTTCACGATGGCCCGGCCTTCGCTGAGCCGCACGACTGCATCCTGGTGCGCCGTGATCAGATCCGGACCAAGAAGATCTGGGAACGGAATGATCCATACTTTGCCGGTACTCGTGCGATGGCGGAGAAAGACGGCGTGACGCTGGAAGCGGATAACAAGGTTATCCGGGATGGCAAGAAGGTGCGTGTGTACATGACGTCTGTGGCACCGCAGTTCGGGATGCTGGAGTTCAAGGTGAAGGAGGGTGATGAGGTTACGGTGGTTGTGACCAATCTGGACTCCATTGAGGATGTGACCCATGGTTTCTGTATGGTGAACCATGGTGTGAGTATGGAGATCAGCCCTCAGCAGACGGCTTCGGTGACCTTTACGGCGGGTAAGCCTGGGGTTTACTGGTATTACTGCAACTGGTTCTGCCATGCGCTGCATATGGAGATGGGTGGTCGCATGTTGGTCGAGAAGGCCTGATCTGCTCTTTGCCGGGGCTCGCTGAGTCCCGGCTCTTCCCTTTAGATTGGGAGGAGCAATCCAAGAGGAGACTGCTTTCCAAAACACGCTCCTTCGGCACATCCATGTGACGCTTGGGCTCCGCCATCCATGGCTCCGCACAGTTTTGGAAAGCAGTCTCCTCTCGGATTGCCAGACCTTGGGTCGGGTATCCGAAAACTTTCATCGATCAGAGAACGTTTGATGTATCAACTTTTGCGTTATGGGGTGGCCCTGTCAGTCGCTCTGATTTCGCTGACCGCAAGTGCCAACCTGCAAGATCAGCTGGATGCCCTGGAGCCGGGGGCGTCGTTCGAGCTTCCTTCCGAGCAGCTTCCACCATTGGTTATCCGGGTGCCCGGCGTTTCTGTGTCCTGTGCTGACGATTCGGTGATTGATGCCGGCGGGGCGGGGCATGCGGTGGAGATTCTGGCGGAGGGGGTGTCGTTTTCCGGTTGTGTGGTGCGCAACTGGGGGCAGGATCTGAATGAGTTGGATGCGGGGATTTTTGTGGCTCGGGAGGCTAAGGGGGCGGTTGTTGCGGATAACCGGCTTCAGGGGCCGGCGTTTGGGGTTTGGTTGGATGCCACGCCGGATGTGGTTGTCCGGAATAACGAGATACGGGGGGATACCAGCCTTCGTTCTCAGGACCGGGGCAACGGGATTCATCTGTTCAATACCACCGGGGCGTTGGTTGAGGGTAATGACATCCGCCAGACCCGGGATGCGATTTATATCGAGACGGCGAATAACAACAGGATTCGCAACAATGTGATGTCGGATCTGCGTTACGGCATTCACTACATGTATTCGATGCACAACCTGCTGGAAGGCAATCTGACTCGAGGCACTCGCACGGGTTATGCACTGATGCAGAGCAAGTATCTGACGGTGGTGAATAACCGGTCGGAGAATGATGAGAATTACGGGATTCTGATGAATTTCATCACCAATTCCACTCTCAAGGGTAATGTGGTGACCGGGGTGTCTCAGGGGCAAACCGGCGGTGTGATGATTTCCGGGGGCGAGGGTAAGGCGGTGTTCATCTATAACTCGCTGTACAACACCTTCGAGGGTAACTACTTCGGCAACAGCAATATCGGCATTCATCTGACCGCCGGTTCCGAGCAGAACGAGGTGTTTGATAATGCCTTTGTGAACAACGAGCGGCAGGTGAAGTATGTGGCCACGCGTACCCAGTCCTGGGCGAAGGATGGGCGAGGGAATTTCTGGAGTGATTATCTGGGTTGGGATCGTAACCAGGATGGCATTGGCGATGTGCCCTACGAGCCTAATGACAACGTGGACCGCTTGTTGTGGAAGTACCCGGAGGCGCGGGTGCTGATGTTCAGCCCGGCGGTGGACACCCTGCGTTGGGTGCAGGATGCGTTTCCGGTGGTGAAGTCTGCCGGGGTGAGTGATCCCAAACCGTTGATGCGAATTCCCGAACACCTGCAATCGGAGATCCGATGAACTGCTTTCGACTGGACAATGTGAGCCATCGCTACGATAAGGCGACGGTGCTCCACGGCGTGGACTTGCGGCTGGAGCCGGGGGAAATTCTTGGGCTGTTTGGCCATAACGGGGCGGGTAAAACCACTTCGATCAAACTCATTCTGGGTTTGATGAAACCGACCCAGGGCAAAGTTTCTGTATTGGGTGGTGAAGCCGGTGATCCCCAGGTGAGCCAGCATATCGGTTACCTGCCGGAAAACGTGATGTTCTACCCGCAGCTCACGGGGCGGGAAATCCTGAGTCATTTTGCCCGGCTCAAAGGGGCCAGTCTCAAGCAGGTGCCTGAATTACTGGAGCAGGTAGGGCTGGACGATGCCATGGATGCCCGTACCAAAACCTACTCCAAGGGCATGCGCCAGCGCCTTGGCCTGGCCCAGGCGTTGCTGGGCAAGCCGAAACTGCTGATGCTGGACGAGCCCACCGTGGGCCTGGACCCGGTGGCAACGGCCGATCTGTACCGCTTGCTGCGGCGCCTGCGGGGTGAGGGCACGGGCATTGTGTTGTGCTCCCACGTGCTGCCGGGGGTAGAACCCTATATCGACCGCGCCGCCATTCTGACCAATGGCGCCGTGAAAGCCGCCGGAGATCTGCCCGCGCTGCGCCGACAGGCCAATATGCCGGTCACCCTCAGCCTTGAGCCGGCCACTACGATGGCCGCCCTGGAAAAAGCGATTGACGGTGCAAGCCCTGCGGCCGTGTTGCTCATGAAAAGCAACAACGGCCGACTTCAGGTCGATGTTAGGCCAAAAGAAAAAATGGCGCTGATACACGCATTGATGAACTCCGGAGAAGTGGCGGACCTGGGAATACACCAGCCCAGCCTGGAAGATATCTACGTCCACTTCATCGGGTCGGGCGGACTGGCCCATCGGGGAGGCAGCCAATGAACGCCATCTCGACCATTGCCCGTAAAGAACTCAGCGACAGCTTCCGCAATCGATGGCTGGTGGCCATTTCCCTGGTGTTCGCCACCCTGGCCCTGGGCATTGCCTGGTTTGGCGCCGCGGCATCCGGGCAGGTGGGTTACGCCTCCACGCCGGCCACCATTGCCAGCCTGGCCAGCCTTGGTATTTTCCTGATTCCTCTGATAGCGCTGCTGCTGGCCTACGACGCCATCGTGGGTGAAGAAGAGGGCGGCACGCTCCTGCTGCTTATGACCTACCCACTCAGCAAAAGCCAGCTGTTGCTCGGCAAGTTCCTCGGCCACGGCCTGACCCTGGCCTTGGCGACCCTCATCGGCTTCGGGGTTGCCGCCATCGCCATCGCCGCACTGGTGGACGATGTCGCCGTCGGCGCCCTGGCGGCCGCCATGGGCCGGTTCATCGGCTCAACCGTTCTGCTGGGGTGGGGGTTCATCGCCCTTGCGTACCTGGTCAGCGTCCGGGTCAGTGAGAAACCAGTCGCCGCAGGTTTGGCCCTGGCCATCTGGTTCTTCTTCGTGCTGATTTTCGACCTGATGCTGCTGGGCATCCTCGTTGCCAGCGAGGGCAAGCTCAACCCGGAGCTGCTGCCTTGGCTGCTGATGCTGAACCCCACCGATATCTACCGCTTGCTCAACATCGTGGCCTTCGGGGACGGCAACCAGCTGAGCGGTGTACTTAGCCTCGGCTCAGACCTGCCCATCGGCACCGGAGGACTCTGGCTGGGCCTGGTACTTTGGTGTGCCATACCGCTGACAGGCGCCCTGTTGTTATTCAAAAACCGAAAAATCTGATACCACCGGAGAACAGAACCATGCCCACACCGCTCATCAAATGGCTTGTAGTGGCCCTGACGGCGATCACCCTCGCGGGGTGCTCGAGCGACGAACAACAAACCGCCACCAAGCCCGACCCGGTGCACTTTGTCTCCGGCGACGAATGCCACGTATGCGGCATGGTCATCACCAACTTTCCCGGCCCCAAGGGCCAGGCCTTCACCGAACGCCAGCAGCACACCCGCAAGTTCTGCTCCACCAAAGACATGTTCGCCTGGTTCCTGCAGCCGGAAAACGAAAACCGCGACCATACCCTCTACGTCCACAACATGGCCGAAACCCACTGGGACCACCCGGACGACACCCACCTCATCGACGCCCGCGAAGCCTGGTATGTCGTCGGCTCAGAACGCACCGGCGCTATGGGCCCGACCTTGGCCTCGTTCGAAACCGAATCTGAAGCGACCGAATTTGCAGCGACCTACGGCGGAGAAATCCTCAGCTTTGTCGACATCACCCTGGAGCACCTGAACGCAGGTATGACGATGTACGGCATGGAAGAAATGGGTGAGACGGATCCTATGCACGATCAGAACGAAGAAGAGGATGGTCACTCAATAAATGTAAATCAAAACGAGCATCTCGCCCACTAAGATGCTGAGAGTGAGCAGATTTTGGCGATGAATGAAGGTTTTAGTGCGATTCAACGAGAGTTAGAAAGAGCCGGTGGCGGTTGGCCTTCCAAAAATGTGCGGAGCCATGGATGGCGGAGCCCAAGCCTCACAAGGAAGTGCCGAAGGAGCGTTTTTTGGAAGGCCAACCGCCACTGGCTCCAGTTCCAAACCTAAAAGGCTAGGAATCAACAGGCTGGAACAATCAACCGCCAGTCATATTCATAAACCGAAGAATCTGAACATCCCCGTTGCTGGAAAAATGGTGTCGCTCCGGCTTCAGGTCCATCGCATCAATGATCGTCTGCCGCAGTTTATCGTCCGTCACCGGATGGCCCCGAAGCACCCGCATCAGATCCACCGAATGTTCATTGCCCAGGCACAACAACAGTCGCCCCTCAACAGTTACCCGAACGCGGTTGCAGGTCGAGCAAAAATTGTGGGAATGCGGCGAAATAAAACCAACCTTCGTATCGCTGTCGGGCATTCGGTAATAACGTGCAGGGCCACCAGAGTCCTTGGTGGCGGGAATCAGTTCGTGGTGCTGGCGGATGATTTCCCGCACCTCGTCGCTGGTACACAACGCCAAGCCGCGATCGTGCTCGGAAATTTCACCCAGCGGCATCTCCTCGATGAACGTTATATCGACCTGTTTCTTCCGGGCAAATTCGACCAGTTCCGGAATTTCCTCATCGTTACGGCCCTTCATCACCACAGTGTTCAGCTTGATACCCCGGAAACCAGCGCCCCGGGCGGCATCAATGCCCTCCAGCACCTGGTTCAGATTGCCGGTACGGGTAATGTTGCGGAACTTATCGCGGTCCAGCGTATCGAGACTGATATTGAGTCGATGCAGGCCCGCGTGTCGCAGTTTTTCCGCCATCATCGGCAGCTGGCTGCCATTGGTGGTCATGGCAAAATCACGCAGGCCATAACTTCCGATTTCCTGAACCAGATCGAGAATGTCTTTGCGGACCAGAGGTTCGCCTCCGGTTAACCGAATCTTCTCCGTGCCAAGGCCAACGAAGTTGCGGGCTACCCGGGCGATCTCTTCCAGCGTTAAAACCTGCTGGCGGGGCAGGAAGGTCATATCCTCCGCCATGCAGTACACACAGCGGAAGTCGCAGCGGTCGGTTACCGACAGGCGCACGTAATTTACGGTGCGGCCAAATCGATCGGTCAGCTTGGCTTGCGGCATTGGCAGGTTTCCCTGTCTGAAATTGTTTGTATAGAGGATAGTCAAAGTATCACAGAAAACCCAACCCGATCCGATACCTCTCGGGGGGTAATCCTCCCTCTGAGCGGCTTGAGAAGTAAAAAGGCTTTATTTCTGCGTGTCTTTCTTTCTGTTTGTTTTCTGGCCAGGTGCATCACGCTCTATAATATGTATAATAGATAAATCTTTATTTGGTGGGTGTGAAACGCTTTGAAAAATGGCTGGCGAAATCAAATATGTCGGTTCGCAGCAAGCTGGGCAGACCCGACCACTGATTCACGGTAGAATAGATGCAGTTATGAACCGTCCCGAGACCCAAGCCATGAAAGCACCTTTCGGTAAAACCGGTTTCAGGATACTTGCGTATATGTTTTTGGCGATAGGCGCTGTTGGTGTTGTTCTTCCGCTACTGCCTACCACGCCGTTTGTCAGACTGGCGGCGTTTTTTGCAAGTAAGGGTTCTCCGGAGTTTGCCCGGTGGCTTGAGGAGCATCCATCGTTCGGGCCGGCGATTGCTCAGTGGCGACATCGCAGGGCGATCCCCGTAAAGGCGAAGATTCTGGCCTGCTCCATGATGGCCATAAGCTGGAGCATGCTGGTCTGGCTAGGCTCAACGGTATTTGTATTGACGGTTTCGGGGCTCTGCCTGCTGGGCATTGCAGGTTATTTGATCACGAGGCCATCCTGTTAAAGTTTTCCATCATATCTGGAGTTATGAATGCACATCACCCGCTACACAGATTATTCCTTGAGAGTTCTGATTTATCTGGCTGAACAGGGTGATCGGCTGGCCACCATTCAGGAAATTGCTGACCGTTACGAGATTTCCAAGAACCACCTGATGAAGGTGGTTCATCAGCTCAACAAGAAAGGCTACATCGAGACGATTCGGGGCAAGAAAGGGGGCATGCGTCTGCACATGGCTCCCAATGAGATCAATATCGGTGTACTTATCAGGGAGACAGAGCAGGATCTCAGCATTGTTGAGTGTTTTTCATCAAAGAACGCCTGCAAGATCACCCCGGTGTGCGGCCTGAAGGCCATGTTTGCCGAAGCCTTGAAGGCATTCCTTGAAACACTCGACAAATACACTCTGGCCGATGTCATCCAGGATAAACACCGGCCACAGTTGGTGCGCTTGCTTCAGATCGCCTGAAGCTCGCGCTTTCCTTCCAACCGGGTTCTTACTACGTCCGGCAGCGAGAATTTGCCGATACGTTTGAGCACGGTGCCATACTGTTTGGCAAAGCTCCCGGTGTTGTACGGAATGTCGTATTTCGCGCACACGGCCTGAACCTTCTCGGAAATCTCCGGGTAACGGTGAGCCGGCAGGTCCGGGAATACGTGGTGCTCTACCTGGTAGCTCAGGTGTCCACTCAACACGTGTAGCCACTTGCCACCGGTAAAGTTGGATGAACCGGTGAGCTGGCGCAGATACCAGTGGCCTTTGCTTTCACCCTCGCATTCTTCCTCGGTAAAGGTCTCCGCATCCTGGGTGAAGTGCCCGCAGAAGATAACGGTGGATGCCCAGATGTTACGAATCAGGTTAGCACCCACGTTGCCTGCCAGAACGATAGGAGCGACAGGCAGGGTCAGCAGCGGGAAGAATACGTAATCCTTGAATCCCTGACGGCCACCCTTACGGACAAAATCCTTCAGGAACGGCAGCTTGTCGCGCCAGCGCAACTCACCCCGGCGAATTTTCTCGCTCTCCAGCTCGTGCACGCCGACGCCCCATTGGAACAACACCGTCAGCAGGACGTAGTTGATGAACTGCAACAGGTGGCCCGGGTGCCATTTCACGTCATCGCTCAGGCGCAGCACCGCGTAACCATAGTCCCTGTCTTTGCCAATGATGTTGGTGTAGGTGTGGTGCTCGTAGTTGTGGGTGCGGCGCCAGGAATCGCTGGTGCAAACGGTGTCCCACTCATAGGTTTGAGAGTTAAGGGCCGGGTCATTCATCCAATCGTACTGGCCATGCATGACGTTATGGCCGATTTCCATGTTCTCGATGATTTTGGCGATACCGAGCGACGCGGTAGCCGCCACAAATACCGGCGGAATAAACCCGAACGGCATCATCACCCGGCCGCCCACTTCCAGCGTCCGGTGCAGGCGGATGATCTTGCGGATGTACTTGGCATCCCGCTCGCCCAGGTCTGCAATGACCTCGTCACGGATGGCGTCCAGATCTTTCTGCAGCTCGTTGAGTTGGTCTTCGTTAAGCTTTTTCATATCGATGACTCCCTGCGGCAATACTCGCCGCAATACAAAAGAATGGGGTTAGACGTCCAGGGCGACAGGCCCTTGGGGAACCGAAACACAAAGTTGAACAGGCTCTTCACCCGGGCCGGATACCTTGCCGGTAAGCCGATTAACCACGATGCCGCTGGTTTTGCGACAGCTGCACTGGTGGCAGATGCCCATGCGGCAGCCGTATTGGGGTTTCAGGCCTGCGGCTTCGGCAATCTCCAGCAGGTTGGCATCGCCTTCTGAGCCCACTTTCAGGTTGCTGTTGGAAAAGGTCACTTCACCACCCAGTTGATCGCTATCCAGAGATGCCTGTGCCGGGGGCGCAAAGAAGGTACTGTGCATCTGCTTCTCCTTCAGGCCGCGCTTGACCAGAAGGTCCGTGGCCAGGTCCATCAGGCCTTTGGGTCCGCACAGGAATACTTCTCTGGCCTTGATGCCCGCGACGGTCTCCAGGTCGCTGTCCCGCAGATAGCGAGGCTCGTCGCTCTCATTGGTTGCGATGATGGTCAGTGACAGCGCAGGCCAGCGTGCTGCCAGGGCCTGCAGTGCTTCCCGGGCGATCACGTCATTCTGGGTGCGCACGTAATAGAGCAGGGTAACGGGGGCCCGATAGTCCTCTGCTGCCATGGTCTGAAGCTGGCTCAGGATAGGGGTGATGCCGCTACCGCCGGCAATGAACAGCACGGGTTGCGCTGGCTCCGGAATCAGGAACTCTCCAAACGCCTCGGTAAGCCCAATCACGTCGCCCGGTTGCAGGGCGTCGTGCATCCAGTTGGTGACCAGCCCACCGGGCAGGCGCTTGATGGTCAGGGTGATCTGCCCCTCGGATTGCCACAACAACGGTGAGCTGGACAGGCTGAAGGTGCGGGTGCGGCGAACACCCTCTATATCGGTACAGATGTTCACATGCTGACCCGCCTGGAACCCGGCCCAGCGCTTTGCCGGCTTCAGAACGAAGGTTTTGGTGTCAGCTGTTTCGTTAATAATGTTCTCTACCCGTGCCGGTGTGTACTCTTGTACCCACATCGGGTTGATGGCTTCGGCCAGGGGGTCGAAATAGCCGGCCGGGTTGTCCCGGTTCAGTAACTGCCGGCCAAGCCAGTGAAGTGCTTTGGTGTTTGAAAGTCGTGCCAGCATGATTGGTTCTCCATACTTGTTGGTACTTGTTCCACTGCCTGTGTACAAGTGTTCACTAATGTGTACGACTGTACACACAAGTTTGACTTTCAACAATTGCCCGGCGTGATGGTTGGCTCGAAATGACAAGCCTAGTGGTTCTTTCTCCGGTCTAATGTGTACACTTGTGAACCTGGTATAGGCGGTACGGGCAGAGGAATGGCAGACAAACAAAGGCGCAAGCCTGGGGAAACCCGAGAAAAACTGATGAGCGCCGCCCTGGCGCTGGTCGGTAAAGGACGGCATTTCGCCAGCCTGGGCATTCGGGAAGTCACCCGACAGGCCGGTGTGGTGCCTACATCCTTCTACAGGCATTTCCGGAGCATGGACGATCTGGGTTTGCAGCTGGTGGATGAGCTGGGCCTAGTGCTGCGCCGAATGATGCGGGAAGCGCGAGCCAATGTATTGCAGGCAGACAAGCTGATTGAAGAGTCCGTGGGTATCTTCGTGGCTCATGCCCAGGCCAACCGCAGTTTCTTCCTTTTTATGGCTCAGGGCCTGGCGGGGGAAAGTCGGGCGGTACAGGAGGGGATTCGCAGTGAAATGCGTTTCTTCGCCAGCGAGCTGGCCAACGATCTTCGCCGACTCCGGTTAATGGAGCATCTTAGTGACGCCGATATGGATGTAACCTGCGATCTGGTAGTGCGAACCGTGGCCTTCAGCCTGACCGACCTGCTCAGCATCTCGGAAGACGACGATTACCAGATCGGCCAGGTGCGTAAGCGCACCACCCGTTTCCTGCAGATGGTGTTTGTCGGCGCTGCCAACTGGAACAGTGACAGCGCCTGAGACTGACGAACGTCATCACAAAGATGTCTTTGTACGTTTCCTTGTGCTTGAGGCCATCAGTATGCCGAAGATGGCACCAGCCAGAAACAGGATAAAGCGCTGCCCGCAAAGCTGAGAGCGCCCGGCGCTGCGAGCAGAATGTTGATTCCGCGCAACGCCATCACAATCAGCAGAATCAGACCGGCCAGAAGGCCAAGGTTTGCAAGCATGTGAGCTCCTGTCAGTCCCGGAAACCTGGGTCAATTCGGTCCAGCTTACGCAGCAATCCTGGCCAGGCCAGTTTGCCACCCAGGCCTTTGGTGACCTGTTCGGCTTGCTGTTTGATGGTATCGACAATGCCGGGTGGAATGGGCGTTAGTGGCTGGTTGCCTGAGAGCGCTTTGATCTGGATCTGACACGAAGTCTGCAGGATATACATGGCCAGGAACGCGTCGGCAATACTGGTGCCTGTGGTCAGCAGGCCATGGTTACGCAGGATCATGAAATTCGCATCACCCAGATCCCTTTGTAAACGCGCCTTCTCATCCTCCCTTAATGCCACACCTTCATAGTCGTGGTAGGACAGGCTGGCCAGCGCGAACAGACTTTGCTGGGAAAGTGGTAGCAGACCATCCCGTTGTGCGGATACCGCGATGCCATCGGCGGTGTGCAGGTGCATCACACAGGCTGCGTCTTCTCTCACCGAATGAATGGCGCTGTGGATAGTAAAGCCGGCGGGATTGATGTCGAAATCGTCAGGGTCAATTTTGTTGGCGTCCTGGTCAACACGCACAAGGCTTGATGCGGTGATTTCCTCAAACATCATCCCGTAGGGATTGATCAGGAAGTGGTGCTCATCGCCGGGTATTCGCGCGGAGATGTGAGTAAAGACAAGGTCGTCCCAACGGTGGAGGGCAACCAGGCGGTACGCCGCCGCGAGATCAACCCGCAGTTGCCACTCTTGTTCACTGACTTTGTTTTTCTTTGACGGAATGGAGAGCTGTTCGGACATGATGCATTTCTCTCTGTGGGTGTTGTTCTTGTGGTATGAATCCTCTTTGACGTCGAGTGTAGGGATAAGTGATCGGCGAAGAAAGGTGACGCTGCAAACGAGCGAAACGGATTTACGGCCGGATTGAACTGATCAATCCGGCCGAACTGCGGCGTGATCTGGAGACCCTGGATTAGGGCAGGGTATGTCAGCTTTGGCTTTTGGTGCCCGTAGCTTTCGGCGCTTTTCTGCTTTTTTGAGGTTTTACCTTTGTCGTTTTAGCGGGCGGAGGCAGGATCAGGCTTTCCAACTCATCCAGCGCTTCCCCAGTGTAAACTGCCAGTTTCTGCATGCTGGGCAGGGTGTCGCGGCAGCCGGTGTAACCGAAGTTCAGTGAGCCGGCATAGCTCAGGCAGGTAATGTTCAGGGCTCCGCCGTGGGCAATCAGAGACACCGGGTACATGGCTTCCAGCTTTGCTCCCTCGTAGTACAGCGTTCGCTCCGGCCCAGGTACGTTGGAAATCGTCACGTTGAATACCGGCCGCATGCGCCCGCCCAGGCCAGACATCAGCTGCAGGATATACGGAGACATCAGCAGCATGGTGTACTGGGTGAGTGCACTTTTGGGTAGTTTCTGCAGGTGCTCTTTGGCCCGTCGGGTAGATGTTTTGATCTGCTGAAGCCGGTTCAGCGGGTCGGCTTCATCGGTAGCGAGAGAGGCAATCATGAAGCTGATCTGGGTACCCGTGCCCTGATCATCGGCCGGGCGAATGTTAACTGGAATGCCGGCCGTCAACGGGATGTCTGGCAGTTGGTCCTGCTCAAGCAGGAACCTGCGCAATGCCGTACCGCAGAGGTACAGAACAATGTCGTTCAGGGAGCCGCCCGACTGGTGCGCGAGTTCTTTCAACCGTTCCAGCTGATAGTGCTGGGTGGCGAAACGGCGCTGGCCGGTTACCCGGTGGTTGAGTAAAGAGACGGGGCCGGTGAAGGGCGCCGTCAGGCCATCTTCCGGGTGCCGCACAGAGTGAACCAGGCGGTTACCGGCCTGCCAGAGTCTTGGCGCCATATCGGCCTGCAGTTTCAGCGCGTCCATGGCTTGCGAGACGGCCGCCGGCACGCTGGCTTCTTTATCGGTTTTGCTGCCCCGGCGCCGCTCCGGGCGTACCGTCCAGGGCGGTGGCATGTTGGTACGTTCCGGGTCTGTAGTCAGCACCCGCTGCATCAGGCGCACACCGCTGATGCCATCAATCATGGAGTGATGCATCTTGGTGTACAGGGCAAAGCGATTGTTTTCGAGCCCCTCGATGACATGGCATTCCCACAGCGGGCGGGAAAAATCCAGGGGGTTGGAGTGCAGGCGCGATACCAGAATACCAAGCTCCCGCTCGCCGCCCGGGCGGGGCAGGGCTGAGTGCCGCACGTGGTAGTCGAGATCGATGTCCTTGTCGATTTTCCAGGCTGGGGCCACCAGTCGCCCAAACAAGCCTGACCAGGCCAGCTTGTATCCCCAGGGGGCTGCGACATCTCCTGCTTCCTTCATGCGGGTCACCATGTCCCGCAGGAAAGTTTCCGGGGCTCCCTCCGGCAGTGAGAATATCTGCAGGTTACCCACGTGCATCGGGGTGTCTTCAGATTCTACCGCCAACCATGAGGCGTCCAGTGTTCCGAGACGTTTCATTCCTTGTGTATCTCCGTCACTTAGTCATTTTTTGATTGTTACATGCAAGTATACTGATTACCGCAGTAACACACGATCAAAACGCCCATTTAGTTCTGGCTTTTACGGGGTTTTGCAGTTACACAATGTAGCCATCCGGCGCTGCCGATCTGTCGGGTAGTGTGCTAATTTCTCTCTGCAAACAATGAATAACAAAGAATGACGGAGGTTTCGTGGAATCCAGCCCGCTGATCTCGGCAGGTTTGCCGGTGGCACTCTTTATCATCATGATCGGTATCGGGATGACCCTGACCGTTCGGGATTTCCGCCAGGTGGCGGTTTACCCCCGTGGCATGGTGGTCGGCACCATCGCCCAGATTTTTCTGATGCCGCTGGCTGCGTTTGGGCTGGCCTACCTGTTTGGGGTCTCGCCCGCCATTGCGGTGGGGCTGGTCATTATTGCGGCCTGCCCTGGTGGCACCACATCCAACCTGTTCGTTTTGCTGGCCAGGGGCAATATTGCTCTGTCTATTGTTTTGACCGTGGTAGCCAGCCTGATCACCATCATAACCCTGCCGCTGTTTGCCAATATGGCCCTGCAGCATTTTATGGGCACGGCGGAGGACATCTCGCTGCCAGTGGGCAAAACCATCGGCATGCTGGTGGGCATCGTGTTGTTCCCGGTGGCTCTTGGCATGATTGTGCGCACTCGCAAGCCCGAGCTGGCACGTAAAGCTGAGAGTGTGGTCAGCATTTTCGGGGGCGTGGTGCTGGCGGTTCTGATTGTGGCCCTGCTGTTCGGTGTTCGGGACCAGATTGGCGATTTGCTGAAGCAGGCTGGTCCTTCAACCATCATGCTCAATGTGGTGGGCATTGTTTTGGGCCTGCTTGCCGGGCGTGCGGCGGGCCTGACGCAGCGCGAGTCACTGGCCGTGGCGGTCGAACTGGGCGTCAAGAACGCGACCATTGGCCTGATGGTTACCCTGACGCTGCTGGAATCCAGCGCCATGTCCATCCCCGCTGCCGTATACGGCGTGCTAATGTTCCCCATTGGGTTCTTGCTGGCGGTGTATGGCCGCAGCATTATTCCCAAATCCAATGTGCAGGCCACCGCCTCCCAGCCAATCGATTGACATATTTGCCAGCCGCCCGCTGCCGCCAGAGACAGAGGGGCATGAAGGCATCACTGTTACCCTGAGCCCACAGATTTTCAGCTCAGGATAACAATAATGATGCCTCTTGCCCTTCGAACGCCCCCTTCCTGCCACTGGATCACCTGGTGTCTTTTACTGGCGACCACCTTCGTGATGTCCTGCCTCCCGGTTCTGACCTGGGCCAATGAAGACTTGCGGGCGAAGGTTTATGACCAGAGCCTTCCCCTGGAACAACGTATCAACGCCATGCAGGAATTGACCGGCCTGCAGCCCGATCCAGACCGGACATACCGGGTCTGTGTCTGGGATATCTTTGGGCGCTCCGGCCCTATTTATGGCGCAGCCCAGGATCAGCGGCACAGAATTCTCCAGTACGGTATCAACGTAGAGATGGTGCCATACACCAGCGAATCGGTGATGGTAGAAGAGCTCAAATCCGGTACCTGCGACGCCGCCCTGATGAGTGGGCTGCGTGCGCGATTGTTCAATCAATACACCGGCACCCTGGATTCGATTGGCGGCTTCCCGGATCACGAGCAAATGCTGTTGGGCTTGCAGCTGATGGCCGATCCCCGCAGTGCGGATCGCATGGTGAGCAACGGCTATGTGGTGATGGGTATTGCTCCGGCAGGCGCCGCCCATGTGTTTGTGAACGACCGCAGCATCAATACCCTGGCAAAGGCATCTGGTAAGCGAGTGGTGGTGCTGGATTACGATCCTACCCAGGCGGAGATGATTTCTGGTGTGGGCGCTACCCCGGTGGTCGCTGACATTGTTAATGCCCCCAATATGTTCAATACCGGGGTGGTCGACGTACTGGCAGCGCCGCTGGCAGCCTATGAGGTAATGGAGCTGCACAAGGGGCTGGAGCCGGACGGTGGCATTATCGACCTGCCGTTGACCCATATCACCATGCAGCTGATTGGCCGCGCTGAGGTCATCCCCAACGAACTGGCGCAGCTTGTGCGAGAGGCTTTTTTCCAGGGTTCCGATGAAATCATCAGCCGTGTCCGGATGGAAGAGGAAAAGGTGCCGGACAAGTGGTGGATCAGAATTCCCGCTGAAGACCGCCGGGAATACGATGCGATGATGCAGGCAGCGAGGCTGGAGTTGCGCGAGCAAGGCTACTACAGCGGGGACATGTTGACCCTGCAGCGCAAGATCCGGTGCCGCGCTGACGGTAGCCGTGAGGAATGCAGTAATCCGGTGGAGTAAGCCATGACCACCGATTCCCGGACTGCTCCTGTAACGGCCAGTCGCACCTGGTCAATGACCCTGGCCAGTGTGCCGATGCTTGCCATTCTTGTGCTGACGTTGTTGGCCTCGGTAGGTGAAACCCTGCACTCACGGATACTGGAAATCGGCGGGGAAACCTGGCCCGACTACTTCAACTTGCGGGTGATCGACCGGATCAGTGCGCCGGGTTGCCAGGTCGTGGTCGACGAAGAGGCGGCGGTAGACCTCGCTGTTGCGGTCAAAAAAGCCGAAAAATCTGCCGACCCCTTCGCTGATGTGTTCGGCGACCAGATCGACCGTGAACAGATCCGCGCCTCGGTGTTGGCCGCATCCCGCACCTGCGCGAATCGCCTGGCTAATTGGGAGCGCTTACAGTCGCTCAATGGTCCAGGGGTTCAGGCTTTCGTTCTGATAGAGACAGGGCTGTCTCAGGCCGTACTGCTGGTAACCGGAAACCGCCGGGTGCTGCTGGGGCTGATGCTGCTGTTCTGTGCAGCGGCCGCAACCCTAGGGCGCCAGCACATTGCCCTTCGGCCGGTAGAAAGCCGTCTGGATGACCGGGTCGCCACGGTTTCGCAACTGGTGGCCAATGCACTGCTGACCGCCTCTACCTGGCTTTATCGGCAACAGGAGCTGGCTCAGGCAGAGGCCGGCATGCCCCTGGCTCATCTGTTCATGCACGATATCTGGGTGGCGGGTTTTGGTTCGCTCACCCTGATTTCCCTCTGGCAGCTGCGCCAGCGGAGGGATGACCTGCCTGTGGGCAGAAGCTGGTCTCGGGCCATGCTGAGCGTGCCTCTCTACAGCTTCATGTGTATTTCTGCCTCCATCCAGTTTGCGTTTCACGGCTTCTACCACGGTATTGCCGTCTACCTCACCATGATGGCGGAGTTATCGGCATTGTTCCTCAACCTTGGGCTCTACGTGTGGGTGGGTATGTTGCTGGCGCGCACCCATCTTCCCAGGAAGGTATTCAATGTTCTGCGACCCTGGCGGTTGCCTCCGAAATGGCTCGGGGTGGCGGTGCTACTGCTCACCGCCTTGCCCACCGCCTACAGCGGTGCGTCCGGTATCTTTATTCTGGCGGCCGGTCTCACGCTATACCGGGAGTTGCGGCGCGCGGGTACATCGGAGCAACTGGCACTAGCGACCACGGCGATCTCCGGCTCCATGGGGACCATGCTGCGTCCCTGTCTGCTGGTGGTCATTGTTGCCACCCTCAACAACAGTGTGACCACCGACGAAATGTTCAGCGCCGGCGCCAGGGTATTGCTGTTGACCGCGTCGGTTTACGCCATCTATGTGTTCTTGATCGGCGGACCGTCGAAAGGAAAAATCGCGCCTTTGCGGGAGGCGGTGCCCGGCATGCTGCGTGCGTTGGTGCCGCTTCTGCCTTATGTAGCCATTTTCGCGGGCGTGATCCTGCTGTGGAACCTACTGCTGAATCGGGGGCTGGATGAGTTCTCTGCACCAGCCATTCTGCCGTTGATTCTGCTGCTGGTGCTGGCGTTCGAGCGTTTTGTGCTCAGGTCACCGGACCCTGACGCTGATGATTTGCCGGAGGATGCCCGTGGTCCGTTGGCAAGAGGCTTTTCGCCCGCTGTGTTGCGCGCTACCCGTGAATCCAGTGCCCTGATCGGTGCCCTGCTGATGTTAATGGCGCTGTCCGTCAGTGTCGGCGGCCTGATCGAGCGTTCGGGCCTGCTCGAGTTGTTCCCTGAACAACTGGGGTCGGTATGGCTGACACTCACGCTGCTGATGGGCTTGCTGGTGTTTATTGGCATGATCATGGACCCCTATGGCGCGGTACTGTTGGTAAACGCCACGCTGGCACCCATCGCCCTGAACAATGGAATCGATCCACTTCACTTCTGGGTGATGACCGTGCTGGCATTTGAAATGGGGTATCTGACTCCACCGGTGGCGCTCAACCATTTGCTGACCAGGCAGGTGGTGGGTGTGCCCACATCGCCGGAGAGCCTGTATGGTGCCTTCTGGCAGCGCAATTTCCGCTTCATTCTCCCGGTGCTGGTCATGGGCACTACACTGATGATGGTGACTTACCTGCCAGCCTTTGGGAGCACAATATTCCAACTATTGTTGGGTATTCAGTCTCCGGCTTAGTCGTTATGCTCAGGTCTGCGCGGATGTGATCGGCTTCGTGGCTGGTGCGTATCATGCAACTGATGGCAGGGGAGTGGTGAAGTGGAAGAGAAAGCCCAGGGGCATGGTTACTCACGGCGGTTGGTGATTGTGTTCGCCGTTGTGTCGGGAATGATGCCGACGAGCAAGTTGGTGGCGCAGGTTGCGGACGAGGGTGAAGTGATCGGTGAAGTCGTTCTGGAAGTGACGTCACCTCGCCTGGCTCGTGACCTTTACGATACCCCCGCTGCGGTCAGCGTAGTGGACGCCCCCGCCATCCGCCAGGGCCAGCAGCGCCTGCAACTGGATGAATCCCTCAATACCGTGCCTGGGCTTTTCTTCCAGAACCGTTACAACTTCGCCCAGAATCTGCGACTGTCGACCCGGGGTTTTGGGGCTCGCGCGCCCTTCGGTATTCGCGGTATCCGCATTCAGGTAGACGGCATTCCCTATACCCTGCCGGATGGCCAGTCGCAGATCGATGCCATCGACCTGGATTCCGCTCAGCGCATTGAGGTAATTCGGGGCCCGTCCTCGGTGCAGTATGGCAATGCCGCTGGTGGTGTACTGGATATCACCACCGCCCGTGGCGATGATTTGCCCCCCGGTGCCCGGCTGCGCCTTGATGGCGGCAGCGATGATTACCGCAAGGCCGCCATTCAGGGTAATGGCGTTCGCGGCGACACCAGTGCCATCGCAACGCTGTCCTGGATGAATGTAAACGGCCACCGGGAACAGAGCGAAGCTGAAAAAGGTCTGTTCAACGCCCGTATTTCCCACGAGCTGGATTCGGAGCGTGAGCTGACTGCCACCTTCAACGCCTTGCATAACCCGAAAGCCCAGGACCCGGGCGGTCTGACCCTGGCCCAGGTAGAGGAAGACCCAAACCAGGCCACCTTCATGGCCAAGCGCCTGGATAGCGGTCAGACGGTGAATCAGCAAACCCTGGGGCTGCAGTATCAGGACGCCGCCGTATTGCCCGGTGAGGTGACCGTGAACACCTTTTACAGCCATCGGGATTTCGCCCAGCAGTTGCCTTTTCCCGGCGCCAGCCGAGTGGCCTACGACCGCCATTTTTACGGAATCAGTTCCCAGTACCAGCAAAGTTCCGAGCTGGCCGGGCGACCTTTGACCTGGGTAACCGGCGCGGATGTCCATCGGCAGTCGGATGACCGCCGGCGCTACCAGGTGTCACCCATGGGCGAGATTACCGGGCAAACCCAGGCAGAAACCCAGAACGCGACAAACGTGGCTGTATTCGCCCAAGGGGATCTGGCGCTGACGGATCGGTTAAACTTTTCACTCGGGACCCGCTGGGATCATCTGCGCCTGTCGGTTGATGATGACCGGCTTGAGGACGGAGACGATTCCGGCAGCCGGACGTTCCGGGAAGTCAGCGGCGTGGTTGGCCTGAGCTATCGCCTGGCGCCCCGGCATCAGGTATACGCCACCGTTGGGTCGGCGTTTGAGTCGCCTACGTTTACCGAGTTTGCCAACCCCTCCGGTGCCGGGGGCTTCAACCCGGATGTGGAACCACAAAAGGCGCTGAACCGGGAGATTGGTGTTCGTGGTTTATGGGGCAACGCGCTCAGTTACGACCTGGCGCTGTTCTCCATCCGGGTTAAGGATGAAATCCTGCCCTACGAACTGGATGGCCGTACCTTCTACGAAAATGCCGGCGAAACCCGGCGCAACGGTGTTGAACTGGGCCTGGGCTGGGATATCTCCTATGCCTGGCGGGCGACCACAGCACTGACCCTGGCAGACTACGAGCTGCGCGACTTCACGGACGAACAGGGCAATGAGGCTGATGGCAATGACATCCCCGGCTTGCCCGGCACCCTCTGGGTGTCTGAACTGGAGTGGCGGGGTATGGCTGGCCGGTTCGCAGCGCTGGAATGGCAGTACGTTGGCAGCTTTTACGCCGAGAACAGCAACCAGACCAAGGTAAGCGATTACTGGTTGCTGGGCGCCCGAGCCGGTGACTCGGTGCGCCTGGGCAATCAGAGGCTCAATCTCTATGCCGGTGTCCGCAATGTGCTGGATGAAGATTACTTCAGCAATGTGCGCATTAATGCCAACGCAAACCGGCCCATCGAGGACAGAGGTTACTTTGAACCCGGCGCTGGAAGAACTTTTTATGCGGGCATTGAATTGACTTTCTGATTTGTGATCTCAGGGGTGGCCCATTATGGTCACTCCTCTTCAGCGCCACTGGGTGGGCAGTGATGCTCCTCAACCACCTTGCCGTCATCCACGCTTTCCAGGTGCACATCAAAGCCCCACAGCCGGTGGGCGTGTTTCAGCACCTCGTCCGTTTCCTTGCCAAGCGGTACCCGGTCCACGGGAATATGCCGCAGGGTGAGTGAACGGTCGCCCCGCACATTCACATTCCACACCTGAATGTTGGGTTCCCGGTAACTGAGGTTGTACTGGCGCGCCAGTTTCTCCCGCAACGGTCGGTAACCCGGGTCGTCGTGGATTGCGGTTACCATGTAGTGGTCTTCCTGGTCATCGTTCTCGATGGCGAACAGTTTGAGGTCCCGCATCACCTTGGGCGATAGAAACTGTTGGATAAAGCTTTCGTCCTTGAAGTTGCGCATGGCGAAGTGCACGGTTTCCAGCCAGTCCTTGCCAGCGATATCCGGGAACCACTCCCGGTCTTCAGCAGTGGGGTTCTCGCAGATGCGGCGCAGGTCGGTGAAGATGGAGAAGCCCAGGGTGTAGGGGTTAATGCCGGAATACCAGGGACTGTTGAACGGTGGCTGGTACACCACGGCGGTGTGGCTTTGAAGGAATTCCAGCATGAAGCCATCGGTCACCAGGCCCTTCTCGTACATCCGGTGCAACAGGGTGTAGTGCCAGAAGGTAGCCCAGCCCTCGTTCATCACCTGGGTTTGGCGTTGCGGGTAAAAGTACTGCGCCAGTTTGCGCACAATGCGCACCAGCTCCCGTTGCCAGGTTTCCAGCAGTGGCGCGTTCTTTTCGATGAAGTACAGCAGGTTTTCCTGAGGCTCTTCCGGGTACCGGGGTTTGCGCTTGATCGGGTCGTCGTCTTCGTCCGGTTTCGGGATGGTGCGCCACAAATCATTGATGCGCCGCTGCTGGTATTCTTCCCGCTCTTTCTGGCGCAGGGCTTCCTCGGCGGCGGAAATGGGCGCCGGTCGCTTGTAGCGGTCGACGCCATAGTTCATCAGGGCGTGGCAGGAGTCGAGGATTTCTTCCACCGCATCCACGCCATGGCGTTCCTCGCATTCGGCCACATAATTGCGGGCGAACACCAGGTAGTCGATGATCGCACTGGCGTCGGTCCAGGTACGGAACAGGTAGTTGCCCTTGAAGAACGAATTGTGGCCATAGCTGGCGTGGGCAATCACCAGCGCCTGCATGGGCAGGGTATTTTCTTCCATCAGGTAGGCGATGCAGGGGTTGGAGTTGATCACAATCTCGTAGGCCAGTCCCATCTGCCCGCGTTGATACCCCTTGGATGTCTGGAGGAACTGCTTGCCGAATGACCAGTGGTGATAACCTACAGGCATGCCCACGGAACTGTAGGCATCCATCATTTGCTCGGCGGTGATCACTTCCACCTGATTAGGGTAGGTGTCCAGGCCGAACTCGGCGGCGCACTTGGCAATCTCCTCGTCGTACTTCTGGATCAGCTCAAAGGTCCACTCCGAGCCGGTGGAAATGGGCGTTCCTGCCTTGGGTTGTTCGCTCTCCGGTGCGTTCGGGCGATCAATCAGGCTGCTCATGCCGCTTTCCTCTCGAACAACTGTCGGAATACAGGGTAAATATCACCAGGGTCTGCAATTTGCTGCATGGCAAAACTCTGGGGAAACTGTTCCAGGATCTTCTCGTACTCGTACCAGAGCATCTGGTGGTCCTGGGGTGTGATTTCGATGTAGGAGTAGTACTGCACCAGCGGCAGAATGCTGTTGGCCAGCAGCTTGCTGCAAACCGGGGAATCATCGTTCCAGTTGTCCCCATCCGATGCCTGGGCGGCGTAGATGTTCCACTCCGCCGGCGAGTATCGGGCTTCGATGATCCTGTGCATCAGCTTCAGGGCGCTGGAGACAATGGTGCCGCCGGTTTCCCGGCTGTAGAAGAATTCCTCTTCGTCCACTTCCTTGGCGCTGGTGTGGTGACGAATAAACACCACGTCGATCTTCTTGTAGTTCTTTTTCAAAAACAGATAAAGCAGGATGAAAAAGCGCTTGGCGATGTCCTTGTGCATCTGGGTCATGGAGCCGGACACGTCCATCAGGCAGAACATCACGGCGCTGGTGGCGGGCTTGGGTTGCTTCTGGTGTTGCCGGTACCGCAGATCGATTTCGTCGATAAACGGGATGCGCTTGACGTTGGCTTTCAGCCGCACGATCTCGTCTTCCAGTACCTTGATCTGGTCTTCGTGGCTGAATGCCGGGTCCAGGTCATCCGGGGCGCTTTTCAAGATCTCAAGCTGCTTTTCCAGGTCTTTGATCTTTTTTTTGCGGGCGCCGCCAAGGCCAAGCCTGCGGGCATGGGCGCCTCTCAGGGAGCGCACTACATCGAGCTTGGCGGGCACGCCCTGGCTGGTAAAACCGGCCCGTACGTAGCTGAAGGCTTCGGTATCCTTGAGTTTCTTCCGGGCCAGGTTAGGCAGTTCCAGGTCATCAAACAGGAATTCCAGGAACTCTTCCTGAGTGATCTGGAAGGCAAATTCGTCCATGCCTTCGCCATCCGGGCTGGCCTCGCCTTGCCCCTGACCTTTTCCGCCTCCGCCAGGAGGTTTGGGTATTGTGTCACCAGCTACCCATTCCTGGTTGCCAGGATGCACCACTTCCCGCCGGCCGCCCTGGCCGTGGTGGAATATGGGCTCGTCGATATCCCGGGCGGGAATGCTTACTTTCTCGCCCCGTTCGATATCCGTGATGGATCGCTTCTGGACCGCCTCAGATACCGCTTTTTTGATGTGATGGCGGTAACGGCGCAGGAACCGCTCCCGGTTCACTGCGCTTTTGTTTTTACCGTTCAGTCGCCGGTCGACTATGTGGGTCATACCCATGGTACTGCTCCCGCTGGCCGTTAATGGGACTTACGCACACGCAGATACCACTCGGCGAGCAAGCGGACCTGTTTCTCCGTGTACCCACGTTCAACCATGCGTTCAACAAACTGTTTGTGCTTCTTCTGGTCTTCCTGACTGGCTTTCGGGTTAAAAGAGATCACCGGCAGCAGGTCTTCGGTGTTCGAGAACATCTTCTTCTCGATCACGCTGCGCAGCTTCTCGTAACTGAGCCAGCTGGGGTTCTGGCCCTGGTTGTTGGCCCGGGCCCGTAGCACAAAGTTGACCACTTCGTTTCGGAAGTCTTTCGGATTGCTGATGCCTGCGGGCTTCTCGATTTTTTCCAGCTCGTCGTTGATGGAGGCGCGGTCCAGTATTTCCCCGGTTTCCGGGTCTCGGAACTCCTGGTCCTGTATCCACAGGTCAGCGTAGGTCACGTAACGGTCGAACAGGTTCTGGCCGTATTCGCTGTAGCTTTCCAGGTAGGCGGTCTGGATTTCCTTGCCGATGAACTGCACATAGTGCGGTGCCAGGTATTCCTTGATGAATCGCAGGTACTTTTCCTGAATCTCCGACGGGTACTGCTCCTGCTCGATCTGTTTTTCCAGCACATACAGCAGGTGCACGGGGTTGGCCGCCACTTCGGTGGTATCGAAGTTGAATACCTTGGACAGGATCTTGAACGCGAAGCGAGTAGACAGGCCATCCATGCCTTCCATTACCCCGGCGGCATCGCGATATTCCTGGATGGACTTGGCTTTCGGGTCGGTGTCTTTGATGCTCTGGCCGTCGTACACCTTCATCTTGGAGAAGATGCTGGAGTTTTCCGGTTCCTTGATGCGTGACAGCACCGAGAACTGGGCCAGCATGTCCAGGGTGTCTGGTGCACAGGGCGCGCCGGACAGGGAGCTGTTTTTCAGCAGCTTGCGGTAGATCTCGATTTCTTCGGTCACCCGCACGCAATAGGGCACCTTGACGATGTATACCCGGTCCAGGAAGGCCTCGTTGTGCTTGTTGTTGCGGAAGGTCTGCCACTCGGATTCGTTGGAGTGGGCCAGGATCACGCCGTCGAACGGCACCGAGCCCATGCCTTCAGTCGTGTTGTAGTTGCCTTCCTGGGTGGCGGTTAACAGCGGATGCAGCACCTTGATGGGCGCCTTGAACATTTCCACAAACTCCATCAGCCCCTGGTTGGCCTTGCAAAGGCCGCCGCTGAAGCTATAGGCGTCAGGATCGTCCTGAGAGTAGTCTTCCAGCATGCGGATGTTGACCTTGCCCACCAGCGCCGAAATATCCTGGTTGTTGTCGTCACCGGGTTCGGTCTTGGACACCCCGATCTGGTCGAGCACCGACGGGTAGCGCTTCACTACCCGGAACTGGCTGATGTCGCCGCCATACTCGTGCAGTCGTTTTACCGCCCAGGGCGACATGATGTTTTTCAGGTAGCGGCCGGGAATGCCGTACTCTTCTTCCAGAATCGGGCCGTCTTCGTCCGGGTCGAACAGGCCCAGGGGGCTTTCGTTGACGGGAGAATCCTTGATGGCATAGAACGGCACCTTCTGCATCAGTGCCTTGAGTTTTTCCGCCAGGGAGGATTTGCCGCCGCCCACCGGGCCGAGCAGGTAAAGAATCTGCTTCTTCTCTTCCAGGCCTTGAGCGGCGTGGCGGAAGAACGACACGATGTTTTCCACGGCTTCTTCCATGCCGTAGAACTCAGAGAATTCCGGGTAACGTTTGATGACTTTGTTGGAAAAAATGCGTGACAGCCGAGGGTCACGGGAGGTGTCAATCAGTTCTGGTTCGCCTATGGCGATCAGCATTCGCTCGGCGGCGGTGCTGTATGCCGTTGGGTCCTTTTTGCAGATCTCCAGGTATTCCTCAAGGGAAAATTCTTCCTCCTGAGTGGATGCATACCGGTCTTTGAAGTGCTGCAGAATGCTCATAGATGGCCCCTCGCTTGCTCTCGCTTGTTATAAGACTGCCTTAACTCACGCAATGTCCCCGTTGCTATTACGCCGCCGGTCCCCGGCGGTGTGCTCTGGTTGATGGGTTAGTGGAGTGGTTCTGTTAAACAGGTATACGTTATCCGGAGGTTTCCGGCCTGCTTATTCTGAGCTTAGTTCAGAGTTCGGGGGTTGGACAGGTGGGGGTCATCTTAGGTTCATTAAATTATGTTACGGCGCGTTGCGGGGCTGGCAACGGGCCCCACAGGGCCCGCTTGAACTGGCAGCCGTTATTTCTTCGTCAGAGTGAATACGCTTTCTGCGGCACCGTTTCTCAGCCCTCTTCTTTTGGCGAAGGGATTGTCATGGGCCATGTCCCGCTTGAGAACGTGGTTGACTTCATAGTCCTCGCTATACAGCTGGAACACTTCCTCGTCGCTGACGTTGAAGGGAGGGCCTTGCATTTCGCTGCTGTCGTAGTCGAGGGTGATCAGCAGGATTCGGGTGTCGTCCGGGATGATGGCGGTCAGGTGTTCCACATAACCCTTGCGCATTTCCGGGGGCAGGGCGATGAGGGCGGCGCGGTCGTAGACCAGTCGGATGTGCTTGAGATCATCCGGCACCAGCTGGAAGAAGTCGCCGCACCAGAGTTGCAGGTCGTCGTGTTTGAAAGTGGTGAAAGGCTCGCCCGGATGAACCTTGGCTTTTTCGCCGGCTTCTTCGAAGAAGTCTTTGCAGGCGATGTCGCTGAGTTCCACGCCGATGATGGGGTGGCCACGGTCGTGGAGCCACCACATGTCGTGGGCTTTGCCGCACAAGGGCACGAACACGGCTTCGGTGCCTTCGCCGGCCAGTTCCGGCCAGTGATCGTGCAGGTATTGGTTTACCGTACCCTCGTGGAAGCCGATTTGGCTCTTTTCCCAACGTTCGTGCCAGAATTCGTGTTCCATGGTTTGCCTCCCTGAATTTGCTCGTTTTACCCAGTCTACCTTAATCTGTGCCGATCATGAGTTGGGAGAAAAGTATGAAGGCGGTCTTTCTGGATACCCTAACCCTTGGCCGTGATGTGGATCTGTCTCCGCTGGAGCAGGTGACCGGTGGCCTGACCTGTTATGACCGAACCGCGCCCGAGCAGGTTGTGGAGCGGATTCAGGGTTTTGATACGGTGCTGGTGAACAAGGTGGTGCTGGGCAGGGAGCATTTCGACGCCTGCCCGGAGCTGAAGACGATTGCGGTGGTGGCCACGGGCCTGAACAACATTGACCGGGCGGCCGCAAAGGAGCACGGGGTCACTGTGATGAACGTGACCAACTATGGCCGTTCCACGGTAGCCCAGCACACCATGGCGCTGATTCTGGCGCTGGCTACGCGGTTACTGGATTACAATCGGGATGCCAGAAATGGTACCTGGGGTAAGAGTGATATGTTCTGCCTGATGGACTACCCGATTATGGAGCTGGAGGGCAAAACCCTGGGCATTGTCGGTTATGGCGACCTGGGGCAGGGTGTGGCGGAACGGGCAAAGGCCTTTGGTATGAACATTGTGCTGGGTTGTCGGCCGGGGCAGCAGCCCGGAGAGGTCGATGGCTATTCCCGGGTTCCGCTGGACGACCTGTTGGCGCAGGCCGACGTACTGTCTCTGCACTGCCTGCTGACCGATGACACCCGGAATATGATTGGTGAGCGGGAACTGGGGTTGATGAAACCCACAGCGCTACTGATCAACACCAGCCGGGGAGGTCTGGTAGATGAAGTGGCGCTGGTGAACGCCCTGCGCAAAGGCGAGATTGCCGGGGCGGGCTTTGATGTGCTGACTGAGGAGCCGCCACGCAACGGGAATCCATTGTTGGCAGAGGATATTCCGAACTTGATTCTCACACCCCACTCCGCCTGGGCCAGTCGTGAGGCCCGTCAGCGGATCGTGGGGATTACCGTGGGGAATCTGGCGTCGGTTCAGAACTGATAGCCAACGCTGAAGGAAGCACCCACCTGGCTCATGCTCAGCTCAATCTCCTGGCCGGGGCCAAGTGGGTTTTCACCCCGAACGGTTTTTCTCGGTGAGTAGAAAACCATGCCGGATACCTCCAGGGCTTCGCTGAACCGATGGGTGAAGCCGCCGGTGATATGCCATTCCTGAACGCCTGGGGCGAGGATGTTGAACAGCACCTCTTCATCCGGAATGGGCTGCTCACCGTAACTGACGCCGGCGCGCCAGGTTTGTTCGTTGGTCTGCTGCCACTGCCAGCCGAGTTTGACGATGGTCATGTTGTCCCAGCCGAAGCCCGGGCCGTTATCTGCGCCGAGCTGCGAGTTGGGATCGCCCATGGCGGCCATGCCAAGCGCCGGCAACATGGGGTTGCCAATGCTATTGATCTCGCTGTAGCGGATGTGCTGGACATCCAGCAGCAGCCAGTGGTTTTCAATGCCGGACCAGGCGATGCCGGCGTTGAACATCTGGGGAATATCAAAGCCGCCTTGCTCGGCAAACAGGCCTTCGTACTTGCTGAACTCTTCCATTTCCAGAATGGTGCGCCAGTTCAGTCCGGCCCTCAGGGTGTCGGTGACCTGGCCCTGCCAGCCGATCTGCAGACCGTAGCCCCAGGCGTCGTCTGTTCCGTTATTGGAGAGCGCGTCGGGGTTTGAAGAAAAACCCGCGAATGACTGCAGCCCGGTTGCCTTGAATCGTTGATAGGCAATCAGTGGTGACACGCCGATGGCTTGCCCATGGGTAAACTCCCAGGACCAGGTGGGGGCAATAAACAGCTGCTCCAGATTGACTCCGGTTTTGCCTGCGCCAAAGGTGCCGCCGTTCTCGCCACTGTATTCTGTATTCATCCCGCCATTGGCAAACACCGACAGGCCAAAGCTGTGGCCGTTCCCCATAGCCCGGTTGTACCCGAAGTGGGGGATCAGGAACGCATCGTTTTCGCTTTGTACGGTGCCGGGAGCAAGATAGAAAGTGCCCGCAGGCGGGGCCAGTACGCCACCGTCAACCGTGTAGCGCCTGCGCGGAGAAAACACCTCCAGCCCGCCATCCACACGACTGCCCACAAATGCCATACCCGCAGGGTTGGTGGCCGCAGCAATGCTGTCCTGTGACAGGGCGGTTCCCGCCCCTGCCATGCCGGCATTGATGGTGCCGTAGCCGTGGCTGAAATAGCCATTGGTGGCCAATGCGGCAGACGGCGCTGCGGCAATAAGGGTGGTCGTGGCAAGAATTCGGGACAAGCGCATGGATAAACCCTGTGGCGATAAACGGATTGGTTCTTTGGGAGCGTCGTTTTACGTTAATTAGGTTATAAGTGGAAGTAACAAAATTTGATATGGTTATATTGTGATTTTGGGCCGCGAGCCTGAACACGACTGTACTTATGAATCGGAATCAGCTTGTTTACTGCCATTCGGCTGATAAGCTGTAGAAAACACTGACAAGCAGGATCTTGCGTGGCATCAATTCAAACCAAAGAGCGGCTTCAGGCGGCGGAGAAGTGGATTCTCGCCAACCCCAATCCACCGCAGAAATGGCCCTGGACCTGGCTATACAAAACCGGCCGTTCTTTATATGCCGTGGTTCGGGATGTGATCAGCGGTCAGTTGACCCTGCATGCCATGAGCCTGGTCTATACCACCTTGTTAAGCATTGTGCCGTTGCTGGCTCTGAGCTTTTCGGTGCTCAAAGCGATGGGTGTCCACCAGCGCATGGAACCCTTGCTGTACCAGTTTTTTGAGCCGATGGGGCCCCAGGGCATTGAGGTGGCAGAGCGCATTCTCGGGTTTGTGGACAATATGAAAGTGGGGGTGCTTGGGTTTGTGGGGCTCGCCCTGCTTGTGTACACCGTTATCTCACTGGTCCAAAAAGTCGAGCGCTCCTTCAACATGATCTGGCGGGTGCCGGAAATGCGGTCCATGGCCCAGCGCTTCAGCAACTATCTGAGTGTGATCATGGTGGGGCCGTTGTTGATGGTGTCCGCCATTGGTGTCACGGCCACCATATTCTCCTCGAACGCGGTGCAAAGGTTCATGGAGATTGAGCCATTCGGTTCGTTAATCGTTCTGGTTAGCCGTTTCACGCCCTTCTTCCTGGTAGTGGGTGCGTTTACCTTCGTCTATGTGTTTATTCCGAACACAAGGGTGAAGTTGCGCTACGCCTTCATTGCTGGCCTGGTGGCGGGGATCTCCTGGCAGGCGGCAGGCATGATATTCGCTTCGTTTGTGGCGGGCTCCACCAAGTATGCCGCCATTTATTCCGGCTTTGCGGTGGGTATCATTCTGCTGATCTGGACCTATCTGAACTGGATGATTCTGCTGCTCGGCGCCAGTCTTGCATTCTACATGCAGAATCCGGGATCCGTGGCCAAGCGCCAGAACGTGCAGCAGGCTCCGGAACTTCAGGAGCGTGTTGCCCTTGCCTTGATGTGGATGGTGGCCAAGCCGTTCAGTCGTGGCGAGCCAGCGCCACAGCAGGAAGCTCTGGAATACGAACTGCGAGTACCGGGCGAAATTACCCGAAACATCAGTGACAAGCTCATTCGTGCCGGTTTGTTGAGCCTGGCCGGTCGTAATGGCGATCAGCTTGTGCCGGGCAGAGCATTGAACCTGATCACCATTGGCGGCGT
Organism: Marinobacter sp. MBR-99; assembly: GCF_040547575.1. Classification (NCBI taxonomy): domain Bacteria; kingdom Pseudomonadati; phylum Pseudomonadota; class Gammaproteobacteria; order Pseudomonadales; family Marinobacteraceae; genus Marinobacter; species Marinobacter sp. MBR-99. The sequence continues at coordinate 123,493 of NZ_JBEPPY010000007.1, forward strand.
TTTGCAGACTGTGCGGCGGGACGAAGACCGTGTGGTTGACCGGCTGCCTGCCGGCGCCATGCCGGTGCAGCTTTGTGATCTTGTTGGCCAACGGGAAGATGTCAGTTTTGCGGAGTTGCTGGCTGCCGGGGAAGATCCCCAGCCCCAGGGCAGCGCCATGGATGCCTCGAAGGTGTCAGGCGTCGGCTTTTGAGCTTTTGCCTTCCTGCAGCATTCTGAGAACGGCCTTGCGCACCGGGCTGACCTGCTCCGGTGTCAGGTGCACTATCTGAGCGAGCTTGTCGTCCGGCAGGTTGCGCTGGCGAGCATGGCGCAGAACTTCTCGGGTGCCCAACAACAAGCCATCGGTGAGTGCCGAGTGGGCTTGCCTGGGCGCCGGGCGTTCTGCCGATAGCAGCCAGGCATGATATTTCGGTGGCAGGTTCCAGACATTGGCCAGCAACTGGCAAGCAGTCCATTGATGTCGAATCAGGGCTATCCTCAGAACCGCTGGCTCCGGCTCGCTGCCGGCATTCTGTGTCCGGTAGATGCGTCCCAGCTCCCGACGAATGGTGATATAGGCAAGTGCCGGTAGCAGCCCCACCATGAAATGGGCACTGGTGTCGTCGCGGTGAATGCGGGCGATCAGCTCCGCCGCCCGGGCGCAGGTCAGCCCCCAGCGCCAGGCGCGTTGCGCAAACAGGGCTTCCCGGCTGTTTCTTGCTGCCATCATTGGGCGCATGACGGCTGCTGAAATAACGTTCCGGATGCCATCCAGCCCCAATACAAATACGGCTTGATCCACCGACTCTATGGTGTTGTCACCCGGCCGAAAGTAGGGGCTGTTGGCTACCTGAAGGAGTTGGTCTGTGAGCGACGGGTCACTCAGGATGATGTCGGTAATCTGCTTGCGGTCGGTCGTTTCGTTGGACAGCGCCCGCATCAGCATAGGCAAGCTGCCGGGCCTGCGCGGCAGCTCTTCCATTTCGCTGGTGCGCAGGCGGCGCTCCAGTTCCGTTAGTAACCGTTCTGCCCCGGTGGACTCGGATCGGAGCATTGCCGGAGACGCGTCAAGCAGCCAGCCGAACAGATGCTCTTCCAGTTGTTTGACAATCTCTGCGTCTGACGCGTGTTGTTCGGGACTGTGACTTTGCGCCGGGTTAAACAGGCGTGTCTCGGTGGCAGCCATGGCAGGCGGCGGAGTCGAAAACAAGCCTGATATCCAGGAAAAAAAGCCCGGCATCCATTGCCTCCGGTATAACGTGTATTGAGAAGTGACCGTTTACCGCTTCAGTATAGTGGCGTTATGCAACCCTGCACAGCCTTCTTCAGGCTCAGAAGAAGGCTTCGCCGAAGACGAAGACCAGTTGGCAAACACCGGCTACGAAACCGAGGAAAGCGCCGACCAGAATGAGTTTGATTTCGTCTTCCTGGAAACAGGGGCGTAGCAGATCCTGGAACTCCTCTGAGGACAGCGCAATCATCCGCTCCACCATGATCGATTCCACGGCCCGGGCGCGGTCCTGCTCGAACACCGGGTTGTTGAAGGAGCTTTGCGAGATCTCGATGGCTTTCTCGCCGACCTTGTTTTTCAGGGTGGCAAAGCCGGTCGGGCCGAAGGCCATTTGGGTCAGAGCCTTACCCATGCCGGCGGTTTCATCCACCAGGGGTTTGATGTGTTTCTTGACCATGTTGCGGGCACGGTCGCCCTTGGGGCCTTCAAGGATGGAGTTAATGATGTTGCCCACGGTAAGGATTTCATGGGTAACGATGTGGCAGAAAGATTCGGCAACCTCCGGCTGACGCTTGAGGAATAGCCCCTGGAGCCGAAGTGGGCCGACTTTGTGTTCATGAAGCGGTCGGAAGATAACGTTCAGGGCAATCCAGTTGGTGGCCCAGCCCACGAGAAGGCCGAACAGGGGCAGTACCCAGATGGCGGGGTAGAAGTACCAGACGGCCATCTGGATCAGGCCGAACAGGAAACCGAAGTAGAGGCCGGAGTTGATGATGAAACGGAACTCTACGTCGCCGCATTCAAGGAAAATGCGGTTAAGCAGTTTTTTGTCGCGGGCCAGGCGCTCGATGACCATGCCTTTGATGTCCAGGAGGTCTTCGATATTGTCTGATATGTCGTCAACCAGGTTGTCGACCAGTTGTGGTGTGGACTTTCGAACCCTGTCGTAGACCATCTTCCGGGCGGATGCTGGCAGGTTTTCCCAGAAGGTGGGGTATTCCCGGAGCATGAGTTCGTCTACGTATTCTTCTATGCGTGGGTCGACGCTGTAGATGATGTGGGCGGCCAGGACTTTTGGGTCGATCTGGTCGAAGATTTCCTGGACGGTGCCGATTTTGGAGATGGTGGCATCGACGCTAATGGCGGCCATTTTCCGTGCTTTGGAGGGGATGATGCCTTGCCAGCCCAGGAGTGGTGGTTTACCGATGAATTCCAGGGGGTAGAAGGTCATTTTGATGGCGAGCCAGTTGGTGGTCCAGCCGATCAGGGCCGCTATCACGGGGATGCTAAGGTATTGCCAAAACTCTGGATTGGTAAGTAGGTCTGTCATCCTGGGCTCTTATTTGTTTTCTTGGGTGCAAGCGGCCGGTTGGGGGACAGGTTTCCAAAACACGCTGTGAATACTTCCCTGTACGCTCTGCTCCGCCATCCATGGCTCCGCAAGGTTTTGGAAACCTGTCCCCCAACCGACCACCCCAGGTTCGGGGCGGTCAGCCAAGTTTTGTCTGACACGGATAATGTTAGCCGCCGTCAGATCTGTCAATGACTGCGACGCCCGGAGGTTTGCCATTCGGGGCCACAAAACTCAGTTGCCGATGTCTCCCCACAGCCACTGGCACAGCGCAATCGCCGCAACCGGTGCGGTTTCGGTGCGCAATACCCGGGGTCCAAGGGCCACGGGCAGAAAGCCGTTTTGCTCTGCAAGGTGGATTTCATCGGCGGTCAAACCACCCTCCGGGCCGATCATCAGGGCAATGCTGCCCGGCTTGGTGAGGGTGTTCAACGACTGCTCGGTGCGGTGGTGGAGTACCAGTCGCAGGTCGGCGGTCTGGCTGTATTGCAGCCACTCGGTAACGGTCATGACTGGCAATATGTTCGGTACCCGTGCCCGGCCGCATTGTTCGGCGGCGCTGATGGCGACTTGTTGCCAGTGGCGCAGGCGTTTTTCTTCCCGGTCGCCTTTGAGTTTTACATCGGAGCGTTCGGTGGTCAGGGGCACGATGGTGGTGGCGCCCATTTCGACCGCTTTCTGTACCGCGTAGTCCATCCGGTCGCCCTTGGACAGGGTTTGGCCAAGGATGATGTTCAGGGGAGATTCGGTGCGGTTGGTTTCAGCACCGGTTATTTCCACCTGGACGTTTTTCTTGCCGGCCTGGGTGATGGTGGCGGTGTAGTCCTGGCCGTCGCCGTTGAACAGGCGCAGTTCCTGGCCTGGCTGCATGCGCAGTACCCGGCCCACGTGGTTGGCGGCGTTTTCGTCAAGCTCGCAGAGGCTGCCCGCCTGGAGCGGGCTGTCTGTGAATATCCTGGGTATGCGCATGGGCTGCCCTCAGCCTTTAACCGCGATGCCGATGCCTTCAGTCGCTACCTGGGCCAGGTGACGTATCTGGTCTTCGGTGATGACATACGGAGGCATGAAATACACCACATTGCCCAGCGGCCGTAGCAGTGCCTGGCGGGTGAGGGCGTGTTGGTAAACTTTCAGGCCCCGGCGTTCCTGCCAGGGGAACGGGGTTTTGCTGGCTTTGTCTTTGACCATTTCGATGGCCAGTGTCATGCCGCGCTGGCGGATGTCACCTACGTTGGGGTGGTCGGCCAGGTGGGCGACGGATTCGGCCATGCAACGGGACAGCTGGCGGTTGTTCTCGATGACATTCTCGTCTCGGAAGATGTCCAGGGTGGCCAGGGCGACGGCGCAGCCGATGGGGTTGCCGGTGTAGCTGTGGCTGTGCAGGAAGGCACGCAGGGTTTCGTAGTCGTCGTAAAAGGCGTTGTACACGGTTTCGGTGGTCAGTACGGCGGACAACGGCAGGTAGCCAGCGGTAAGGCCCTTGGACAGGCACATGAAATCCGGGGTAATGCCGGATTGTTCACAGGCGAACAGGGTGCCGGTGCGGCCAAAGCCCACGGCGATCTCGTCGGCAATCAGGTGTACGTTGTAGCGATCGCAGGCTTCCCGCAGTTTGGTGTGGTAAATCGGGTGGTGCATGCGCATGCCGCCGGCGCACTGGATCAGGGGCTCGACCACCACAGCACAGATTTCGTCGTGGCGTTCGGCCAGCAGTTTTTCCATGGCCTCGAACTGGCGCAGGGCATAGTCTTCGTCGGTTTCACCCGGTTCCTTGTTGTAGGCATCCGGAGACGGGGCGGTAAGAACCTCCATCAGCAGTGGCTGATAGGTGTCTTTATAGAGGGCTACGTCGCCCAGAGCCAGTGCACCCAGGGTTTCGCCGTGGTAGCTGTTGCTGAGGTTGACGAAGTTCTTCTTGCCGGGCTGGCCCAGGTTTTTCCAGTAGTGGTAGCTCATCTTCAGGGCGGCTTCGATGGCGGATGAACCGTTATCCGCGTAGAAGCACTTGCTGAGCCCTTCCGGGGTGACTTCGATCAGGCGTTCAGACAGGTTGACCACCGGTTCATGGGTAAAGCCCGCCAGAATCACGTGTTCCAGTTGGCCAATCTGTTCCTGAATGGCGGAGTTGATGCGCGGGTTGGCATGGCCGAACAGGTTCACCCACCAAGAACTGACCGCATCGATATACCGGTTGCTCTCGAAGTCTTCCAACCACACGCCTTCGCCGCGCTTGATGGGGATCAGCGGCAGACTTTCGTGGTCTTTCATCTGGGTGCAGGGGTGCCACACGGATTTGAGGTCCCGTGCGACCAGATCAGCATTGCGCATCGTGTTCTCCTGTCGTCCCGGCTGGGGCATTTTGTTTGAGACCGCCCATGATACTTCCCGGAACGCTCGGTTAACAGCGCTCCAGGTGTGACCCAGAGCAGCCGCCGCATGTGAACCAGTCGGATGGCTTCCATGCCAGAAACCCTCGCTCGGGCGGCCAATGTGAGGGTGGCCTGCTGCAGCAACAATGAAGTCAACATAACAGGAGGCGATTATGGAGCTGACTCTGGAGCATCCCTATGAGGTAGGGCTGGATCACATCATTGAACGGTTCTTCAGTGAACATCACATTATTGAAAAGAACGAGAAGCTCGGTTCCCGGAACCTCCATGTGGCTGAGCTGCAACGGGACGATGCTGCGGCAAAGCTGGTCATTGAGCGGGAAATGATGGCCTCAGCCCCGGTGCCGGGCATGCTGGCGAGCTTTCATCGGGAGTGGAACCGGGTGCGCCAGGAAGAGCACTGGTTCAAGAAAGACGATGATGAGTGGCACTGCGAGTTTCGGGTAAAGATTGATGGGGTGCCGGCCAGAATCAAGGGCATTATGCGTTTGTTGGGCAACGGTAACCGTTGCATCAACTATGTGAACTTGTCCGTTCACTGCGACGTGCCCTTCCTGGGGAAAAAGGTCGCCAAGTTCCTGGCCGAGGACTCCCACGCAAAGATTGAGCGGGAGTACGAAGTGACTCGGCAGTTGTTGTGACCTTCCAGTATCCAGTTGGATGCGGGTTGGCGCTCTGATCAGCGCGCCAACCGTTCCCAAACGGTAACCTCAGACAGGGTGTGCTGAAACTTGTGTTGTGTCTCACGGATGACGAACGGCACTTTCCGAGGCTCCCCGATCATTCTGAAGTGTTTGCCAAGATGTTCTTTTAGCCCATCCAGGGTGGTGTGGTTTTCGCCGTCTTTTTTGTATCCGCCAATCCACTCCTCTTTTGGTGTGTGCTCCTCCAGCCAGGTGTAGGGTGAGGCAATCACCAGCAGCCCGCCGTCATTGATGCGTTCGTGTATGTGGTCCAGGAAGCGTCGCGGTTTGTACAGGCGATCAATCAGGTTGGCGGCCAGTACCAGGTCGTAATCGGTAAACTGGGGCTTTAGGTTACAGGCATCACCCTGATGAAATGACACCCGCCCCGCCGTTTGCTCCAACCCGAGGTCTTTCAGCGTCCGGGTGTGGTAGCTGACCAGTTCGCCCTCTTCTGCCAGTGAATAGCGAACGGAGCCTTGTTCAGCCATTTCTACGCCAAGGCGGATGAAGTTGGCTGAAAAATCTACCCCTTCCACTGTCTGGAAAACGTTCGCCAGCTCAAAGCTTGAGCGTCCGCAAGCGCAGCCTAGATCTAGAGCTTTCACTGTCGGCTTGCCTGACATGGCTTCAACGGCCAGGTCTGCCATGGCTTTCGGGAAGTTCTCGACGCCAAACCAGCTGTCGCCGAAGTGGAATTCGGCGTACTCGGTTAGTAGACGGTCGCTTTCATAATATGCATTGGGTTGAACGGCCTCGGCTTCGGAGGCAATGTACCGGAACCCGGCGTGTTGGAAAAAATGCCGTCTGAAAGCATAGCGTGCGGCAAGTCTTGTCTCGTTTCCGCAGGAAATCCAGGAACCGCCTTTAATCAGGTTATGCTGGCCATCAAAGGTCGGCGTTGTGAAATCGTCGTAAAGCGGGTGTACCTTGAAGTCGTCAAACGGGTAGGTGGGGGTTTCGGTCCACTGCCACACGTTGCCTACCACATCAAACCAGTCACCATGCCGGAACCGTGTTACCGGGCAAGACGACGCGCCATGGTCAAGGTGCAAGTTTGCACTGGCGGGTCCTTCACCCACTTCAGATACACCCGCTACGGAACACAGCTGATACCATTCGTCTTCGGTCGGCAAGCGAATGGGCTGGCCAGTTTGCTCACGCTTCCATTCACAAAAGGCCTTTGCCTCGTGGTAGTTGACCTCAACCGGCCAGTCCCAGGGCATTTCGACCTCTTGCGTCATCAAACGCAGTTGCCAGCCGTTTCGCCAACACCAGAAGGTCGGGTGTTTGGCCTTGGTGAACTGCCGCCATGAGAGTCCTTCTTCGCTCCAATGCTGGTCCTGTTGGTAGCCGCCCGCTTCAACGAATTCCAGAAACTCCTGGTTGCTGACCAGATACTGGCTGGCTTTGAATTCGTCGATATTGGCCTGGTGTTGGCCGTATTCGTTGTCCCAGCCGTACCAGGGGTCGTCATAGGATTTGCCAATGCGAATTTCACCGGCGGGAACCGTGATCAGCGTATTGTCGGGCGCCTCGCCGGTCTCCTGAACCGGTGCCCATTCCGGTTGTGGCTGCACTCGGGCAAGGTCGTGCTGACGGATCAGTACCGACGATGTTTCAAGATGGATGCGTTCATGCTCAACCCCCATCACGATTGGCCACCAGGGGCTTTCCCAGTTGATCGGGAGGGTTAACGGTAACGAGTCGATGAGTGCCAGTACAGCACAGCGGACCTTGGTCCGGTACTCCATGACCTCTTCCACACTTGGCCAGTCATAGTGATCGTCGTTCAGGTCGTCCCAGCTCATTTCGTCCACGCCGACGGCGAAGACGGATTCCATGCGTGGATCAATCCTCTCCGGTAGCAGCTTGGCCAGAACCAGTTTGTTGATAAAGAATGTTGCGGTATGACCCAGGTAAAAAATAAGGGGGTGTCGCAGAGGGATGGATTTCTGAAAATATCCGGCATCATCGGCCAGGCAGCTGAACAACCGAGTGTAGACATCAAACGTGTTGGTGAAATACGCCGCAATCTCAGCACGCTTGTCACTTGGTGAGCCTTCGTCGAGTTTGGGGGTTCTGAGTAGCTTTGGTAATGATCCGGAGCGTCCACTGAGTTGAGTGGCGGTTTTCTCTTCTTGAGTTGGTGAGTGCATCTTCAGACAGTTCCCTTAGCGTGTTTTATAACCTCCCATACGACCGTCTTTGACATTGTGGTTCATTCCCAAGTGACAAAGTAGCACATGGATAGTCGGTTACGTTGTGATGTTTTATTGAGATTGCTGCGTAGTTAGTAGCTGATTCGTGCAAGATCACGAACTTTCCTGTAGCCTGCGCGGCTTTTTCTTCGAGAGGCATCACTCATGAAAGCGACATCGTCCGGTCCCGAGATACGGGACAAATCCAGCGCCCTGGCCGACAGTGATCCGGTGGTTCTGATCCTTACCATCGGTTTTATCCTGTTCTTTGTCGGGGCCTCAATCTTCAACAGCGAATCTGTGGCCAGTGTTATTGGTGCCGGTTTTACCTGGACAGCAAAGTATTTGGGTTCGTTGTTTCAGTTGCTTCTGCTGCTGACATTTTTCATTGCCGTCGGAACAGCGCTCAGTCGCGCTGGGGCAGCGCGCGTCGGTGGCCTTGACCGACCCCAGATTGGCCGCTTTCGCTGGTTATCAATGATCATGTGTACCCTGCTGGCGGGTGGTGGCGTGTTCTTTGCCGCCGGCGAGCCGGTGTATCATTTTGTGGTGACGCCCCCGGCGTTTAGTACCGAGGCGGGTACTGCGGCGGCAGTCGCACCGGCCATGGCGCAGGCGTTTACCCATTGGGGCTTTTTGGCCTGGGCGGTGCTCGGTTCGCTGACGGCCCTGGTTCTGACCAGAGCCCACTATGATCAGGGCAAGCCACTGCAGCCCCGCACTTTGTTGTATCCGGTATTTGGCGAGAAGGTTATCCAGGGACGCCTTGGCGGCATCGTTGATGCGTTTTGTGTGATTGCTGTGGTGGCGGGCACCGTTGGGCCGATAGGCTTCCTTGCCACGCAGATGAGCTTTGGTCTGCACGAGTTGTTTGGTGTGACCGACGGCTATGGCACGCAGCTGACCGTGCTGATTGTGCTGGCGGGCGTTTACATGACGTCCGCGATGACCGGGCTACACAAAGGCATCCAGTTGCTCAGCCGTTTTAACGTGTTGCTTGCGCTGGCCATTGCGGCGGTCATTTTTATCTTTGGCCCGACGTTGTTCCTGGCAAACACCTATACCCAGTCTATGGGTGAATATGTCACTTCATTTTTCGCCATGGCCACCATGACTGCGCAAACGGCGCCAGACTGGTGGATGAAATGGTGGACCGTGTTTTTCTTCGCCTGGTTTATCGGCTACACACCGTTGATGGCCGTTTTTGTCGCAAGGATTTCCCGTGGGCGGACCGTGCGGGAAATGATTCTTGCCGTGGCCTTGCTGGCGCCGATCGCTACAACCATCTGGTTCACCCTGTTGGGCGGTTCCGGTATCTATCACCAGTTGGCTGGCACCTTTGACCTCACCGATGCGCTGAACAGTTTCCGCTTTGATGTTGCCACTCTGACCGTCGCTCAGGCGTTGCCCGGCGGCACCTGGATGGCCGCAGCAATTCTTTTGCTTACCACCATTTTTGTTGCTACTACCGGCGACTCCATGAGTTACGCCATCGCCATGGTCGGTGCGGGTCACGATGAGCCCAGCCCCTGGATTCGGGTATTCTGGGGAGGCGCGATGGCGCTGATGGCCGCCATTCTTCTGTATATGGGTGCTGGTCAGATCGGGGTGCTTCAACAGTTTATTGTGCTCACCGCGATACCGGTTTCCCTGATAATCCTGCCTTCACTCTGGACGGGGCCTAACGCTGCGATGGCTATGGCGAGGGAACAAGGGCTGGTGTAGTCTCAGGTTCAGATTAGGCAAGAACAACAATCGACAACTCAAGGACTCACTGGTTATGTCTGCACAAACTGTCTGGATTACCGGAGCCTCCTCCGGCATTGGCGAAGCGCTCGCCCTGCGATATGCAAAAGATGGTGCGCGTCTGGTGTTATCTGCGCGGCGAGCAAGTGAACTGGAGCGAGTTGCGAGCCGTTGCCGAGAGGCTGGTTTGGTCGCTGATGACGTCCTTGTGCTCCCGTTGGATGTCACCGACTGGGCCTCGTTGCCCACGGCGGTACAGACGGTTCTGGATACTTTCGGGACCATTGATCTTCTGGTCAACAACGCCGGCGTGTCTCAACGCTCTTTGTGCAAAGACACCGATATGTCGGTCTATCAGAAACTAATGGATGTGGATGTAATGGGCCAGATTGCACTCACCAAGGCCGTACTGCCCCACATGCTGGAGCGCGGTTCCGGTCACTTGGCGGTCACCTCGAGTGTGGCCGGCAAAGTCGGTGCTCCCATGAGAACCGGATATTGCGCCGCCAAGCATGCGGTGATGGGCTTTTTTGATGCCCTTCGTGCGGAAGTGGAAGGCGAGGGTGTTCAGGTTTCCACCATCACGCCGGGCTTCATTCGCACCGATATTTCCCGCAATGCCTTGGCCGGTGACGGCACTGCCTATGGTGAGGAAGATGCCGACATTGCTGGTGGCATGGACGTGAATGAATGTGCCGAAGTGATTTTCAAGGGCCTTCAGGCGAAGAAGCGAGAGATTGCCGTAGGCAAGGGTAAGGAAATGGCTGCGCTATGGGTCAAGCGGCTGTCGCCGGAGTTGCTGTTTCGTCTGGCCAGAGCGTGATGGCTGGCCTCGGTAACTCTGGGACAGTTACCGAGGCCAGAAAACCGGGTGCGAGGCGGTCAGTGTGCCAGCACCCGTGACAAAAACGCCTGGGTACGTTCGTTCTGGGGGTTGTCGAAGACATCATCGGGCCTGCCTTCCTCAACAATCTGGCCCTCATGAATGTAGATCACCCGGTCTGCGACTTCCCGGGCAAATCCCATCTCGTGGGTAACCACCATCATGGTCATCCCCTCCTTGGCCAGCTCCCGCATAACGTCCAGCACTTCTCCGATCATTTCCGGGTCCAGCGCGGAGGTAGGTTCGTCAAACAGCATTAATCGAGGTTCCATGGCCAGGGCCCGGGCGATGGCTACCCGTTGCTGCTGGCCACCCGACAACTGGCTGGGGTATTTGTCGGCCTGGTTGCCGATGCCCACTCTGTCCAGCAAGCGCTCTGCGGTGGCGTTGGCCACTACCTGGGACGCCTTTTTGACTTTTATGGGAGCCAGCATGATGTTCTTCCGTACCGTCAGGTGAGGGAACAGATTGAACTGCTGGAACACCATGCCCACTTCCTTGCGGATTTCCGACAATGCATGCTGGTTGCCACCTTTGGGCGCGAGTTTCTGGTTATCTACTTCCAGGACGCCGGATTCATACTCTTCAAGGCCGTTCACACAGCGGATCAAAGTGGACTTGCCGGAGCCGCTGGCACCGATAATCACCACCACTTCTCCCTGCTCGACGGTCAGGTCAATATCCTTGAGGACATGCAGTTTGCCGAAGTGCTTGTTCATGCCCTTCATTTTCACAATCTGAGTCATTTCTCGGGCTCCTTCAGACAGACGCTACGCCACGGCGCTCAAGCAAACGCAGGAGCAGGGACAGAGTCAAGGTGATGGCCAGGTACATGAGCGCCACCACGAAATACACCTCAAATGCGGTAAACGTGTTGGCAATGTACACCTGCCCCTGACGAACCAGTTCACCTACGCCGATGACAGAAAACAGGGACGTGTCTTTGATGCTGACAATGCCCTGGTTGCCCAGTGGCGGAATCATGCGCCGGAACGCCTGGGGCCAGATGATAGACCAGAAGGTCTGAGTTCTTGAGAGACCGAGCGACAGGCCTGCTTCGGTCTGGCCCTTGTCTATGGACTGCACGCCACCACGCACCACTTCGGAAATATAAGCGCCGGAATTGAGTGCGATGGCTGCAATGCCCGCGGTGAGCGGGTCTATGGGCCCACCGATCAGGTCTGGCAGGCCGTAGAAAATAAACAGGACCTGAACCAGAATCGGCGTGCCACGAAAAATCTCGATGTAGGCAATGGCTGGCCAGCGCAGGAACCAGCTTTTGTTGATGCTCAGCAAACCGAACACAATGCCCAGCACAAAGCCAATGGCCAGGCCACCAAAGGAAATCATCAGAGTGTAGGGGATGCCTTTGGCCAGAAATGGAATGGCATTGATTGCTGCCTGCCAGTCAAATTGAAACTGGAATTCCACAGTGTGAGTCTCCGTTGAGTTGGGAGGAACCGGTCAGGGCTTTGTGCGCCCTGACCAGAACGGATGGCGGGTTACTTGTCTTCAGGCATGGGGCCAAACCATTTTTCATAAATGGTCTTGTAGGTGCCGTCTTCCTTAATAGAGGCAAGTGCTTCGTTGACCGGGCCAACCCATTGGCTACCCTTTTTCAGGGCGATACCGTACTGCTGGCCTTCATAAAGCTGGCCGACGGTTTTAACCCGGCCTTCGCCACGGGTGCTGGCAAAGTAGCCTACATTGGGAGCATCGTAGAACACGGCATCGATGGACCGCGACATCAGCGCCATATACATATCGGAGCTGCCCGGGTACGGCGTGACACCGCCATTGTTATCCAGGTTTTGCATCAGGAAGTCGTAACTGGTGCTGCCGATCTTGGTGCCAACTTTCTTGCCCTCAAGATCAGAAAGCTCATCGACATCACTGTTGTTTGCCCGCACCAGAATCCGCAGGCCTGAGTCGTAGTAGGGGTCAGAGAAATCGACAATCTGCTTGCGCTCTTCGGTGATGGTAATGCCGGCGATAGCGATATCCACGTTACCAGTTTGCAGGGCCGGGATAATGCCATTGAAATCCATGGTCTGCAGGTTGTACTCAAATCCCGCGCGCTCGGCCACCTCAGAGATGATGTCCATGTCGAAACCGATCATCTCGCCGGTTTCCTGATCCATCATTTCAAAGGGGACAAAACTTGGGTCGGTCACCACTCGAAGGGTTTCTGCACTAACGGTTGACGCTGCAACCGACAATGCCAGGCCAGCGCCCAGTGTTTTCAGCCATTTCGTGCTCATGTGTTCTCCTTTCTGTTTTTTGTGCTCCGTTTGCCCGGTAAGGCAATCCGCACAGGTAACCGCTTTTAGCGCATGCCTTGCGGGGAGCGTTGATGGGAATACATCAGATACAGGTTAGACCAGAAAACGAGGATTTGCAGAAAATCAGTTGGTTATAGCGGCAGGAGGATAACACGAAAGCCCTCTGCAGAGGTGCAGAGGGCTTCGGGGAGCAGATCAGAAAGCGATCTTCTCCCGGTCGCTGATGCCCAGATTCTTCCAGATGGAGATGCTGGGTTCAGCCTGGTTCAGGGTGTAAAAGTGCAATCCGGGTGCCCCGGCTTTCAGCAGCTTTTCGCACATCTCGGTGACCACTTCTTCGCCGAACTTGCGGATGCTGTCGGTGTCGTCGCCATAGGCTTCGAGCTGCTTGCGGATCCAGCGGGGGATTTCCGCGCCGCACATATCCGAGAATCGCACCAGGCTGGAGAAGTTGACGATAGGCATGATGCCCGGCACCACCGGAATGGTGACGCCCATCTTCTCCAGGCGGTCGATGAAGTAGAAGTAACTGTCGGCATTGAAGAAGTACTGGGTAATGGCGCTGTTGGCACCGGCCTGCACTTTTCGGGCGAAGTTCTTCAGGTCTTCCTCGGCGTTGCGGGCCTGCGGGTGGAACTCCGGGTAGGCGGCCACTTCCAGATTGAAGTGATCACCGCTGTGCTCCCGGATAAACTCCACCAGCTCGTTGGCGTAACGCAGCTCACCGGAGGCACCCATGCCTGAGGGCAGGTCGCCGCGCAGGGCGACAATCCGGTTGATGCCGTTCTCTTTATACAGATCCAGCAGCTCCCCGATCTCTGCGCGGGTACCACCCACGCAGGACAGATGCGGTGCTGTGGAAATGCCCTGCTTGTGCAGGTTCAGTACCGTTTCAATGGTGCGGTCCCGGGTGGATCCGCCGGCACCGAAGGTGACCGAGAAAAAGTCCGGGTTCACCTCGGCCAGCTGATTACGCACCGCCTGGAGTTTTTCCTTGCCCTGATCGGTCTTGGGCGGGAAAAACTCAAAGCTGAAACGGCGCTTGAATTGCTTCTGGGATTCCATGATCGTTTCCGCTTAGTACCTGTAGCTTTCCGGCTTGTACGGGCCTTCGACCGGCACACCGATGTATTTCGCCTGGTCCGGCGTCATCTTGGTGATCACACCACCAAAACCTTCCACCATCGCGCGGGCCACTTCTTCGTCCAGCTGCTTGGGCAGAACCTGAACGTAAACGCCCTTGGCCTTGGACTCTTCCGGCAGGTCGGCAAACTTGCGCTCGAACAGGTACATCTGAGCCAGCACCTGGTTGGCGAAGGAGCCATCCATGATCCGGGACGGGTGACCGGTGGCGTTGCCCAGGTTCACCAGGCGACCTTCGGACAGCAGGATCAGGTGGTCGTTGGCGGCCTTGTCGCGGTACACCACGTGCACCTGCGGCTTGACCTCGTCCCACTCCCAGTTCTTGCGCATGTAGGCGGTGTCGATTTCATTGTCGAAGTGGCCGATGTTGCACACTACGGCGCCGCTCTTCAGGGCCTTCAGCATGTTCGCGTCGCACACGTTGACGTTACCGGTGGTGGTTACCAGCAGGTCAGTGGTGCCCAGCAGCTCGGTGTTGATGCCCTGCTCGGTGCCGGTGTTGATGCCATCGATGTACGGAGACACCACTTCAAAGCCGTCCATGCAGGCTTGCATGGCGCAGATCGGGTCGGCTTCGGTCACTTTTACGATCATGCCTTCCTGACGCAGGGAAAGGGCAGAGCCTTTACCTACGTCACCGTAACCGATCACCAGCGCTTTCTTGCCAGACAGCAGGTGGTCGGTGGCGCGCTTGATGGCATCGTTCAAGCTGTGGCGACAGCCGTACTTGTTGTCGTTCTTGGACTTGGTGACCGAATCGTTCACGTTGATCGCCGGGATCTTCAGGGTGCCGTCACGCAGCATTTCCTGCAGGCGGTGAACGCCGGTGGTGGTTTCTTCGGTGACACCGTGCACGTTGTTGATGATTTCCGGGTATTCGTTATGCAGCAGCTCGGTCAGGTCGCCGCCGTCGTCCAGGATCATGTTCGGCTGCCAGCCGTCCACGTCTGCACCTACGGTGCGGTGCAGGCACCATTCGTATTCTTCGTCAGTTTCACCTTTCCACGCGAACACGGGAATGCCTTGCGCCGCGATGGCGGCTGCGGCCTGGTCCTGGGTGGAGAAGATGTTGCACGATGACCAGCGCACGTTAGCGCCCAGCTCGACCAGTGTTTCAATCAACACGGCGGTCTGGATGGTCATGTGGATGCAGCCCATGATGTTGGCGCCTTTCAGCGGCTGCTCGGCTTTGTATTTCTCGCGCAGTTTCATCAGGGCGGGCATTTCGCCTTCGGCGATTTTGATTTCCTTGCGACCCCAGTCGGCGAGGGTGATGTCGCGGACTTTGTAGTCTTCAAACGTGGTCAGTTTTTCTGCCGGAGTGCTCATTTGGGTGTTCTCCTGTCAGTCTGCTTTGGCCTTCGGAGTTCGTGATCCTCTGGCCGCATGATTTGGGTGCCGCGGGAGTGGGGTTTTGCTTTCGCGGAACCGCTACGAGCACATCCATGTGCGCTTCTCTCAGGCCATCCCTGGCCTTCGAAATTCCGCGAAAGCAAAACCCCACTCCCTCGTTTTAACATTTGGCGTATGCGGTCTTTTCTACGCCGCTCAATCTGTTTCAGGCCTCAGGTACAGCAATTTTTAAGGCCTTTTTTCTGGATAAGCCCTCACCGATGTTGCAAAGCGGTGGTGAGGTAAGTCCTTCGGGGACTGTTGAGGGCCATGGACGGCCCGAAACAAGCGCACATGGATGTGCTTGTAGCGTGTCCCCGAAGGACTTACCTCAGCGCCGCCACCCCCAGACGGTGGCGGGCTGGGCCAAAATAGGGCCCAACTCAAGGAGTCAGACCCAAATTCGTCAGATGCCCGCGGCATCCTTCAGAGCCGCAGCGCGGTCGGTCTTCTCCCACGGGAACGCGGTGAAGGTCTCGCCGCCAACGGTCATCTCGTATGGGTCGCGGCCGAAGTGGCCGTAGGCTGCAGTGGCCCGGTACATCGGGTGCAGCAGGTCCAGCATGTTGGTGATCGCATACGGGCGCAGGTCGAAGTGCGCGCGCACCAGGTCGATGATCTTGTCGTCGCTGATCTTGCCAGTGCCAAACGTGTTCAAAGAAATGGAGGTCGGCTGGGCTACACCGATGGCGTAGGAGACCTGGATCTCGCATTTCTCGGCCAGGCCGGCGGCGACGATGTTCTTGGCCACGTAGCGGCCGGCATAGGCGGCGGAACGGTCAACCTTGGACGGATCTTTGCCGGAGAACGCACCGCCACCGTGGCGTGCCATGCCGCCGTAGGTGTCTACGATGATTTTACGGCCAGTCAGGCCACAGTCGCCCACCGGGCCGCCGATCACGAACTTGCCGGTCGGGTTGATGTGGAACTGGGTGTCTTTGTGCAACAGTTCGGCCGGTAAGGTGTGCTTGACGATCAGCTCCATCACGGCTTCTTTCAGGTCCGCCTGGGTGACATCAGGATCGTGCTGGGTGGACAGAACCACGGCATCGATACCGACCACCTGGCCGTTCTCGTAGCGGCAGGTGACCTGGCTCTTGGCGTCCGGGCGCAGCCACGGCAGCAGACCGCTCTTGCGCGCTTCGGCCTGGCGCTGCACCAGACGGTGGGAGAAGGTGATCGGCGCCGGCATCAGTACGTCGGTTTCGTTGCTGGCGTAGCCGAACATCAGGCCCTGGTCGCCTGCGCCCTGGTCTTCCGGCTTCTGGCGGTCAACGCCCTGGGCGATGTCGACAGACTGCTTGCCGATGATGTTGATCACACCGCAGGTGTCGCCGTCGTAACCCACTTCAGAGGAGGTGTAGCCGATGTCTTTGATCACACCGCGCACCAGGTCTTCCAGGTCTACCCAGGCGCTGGTGGTGATTTCACCGCCGACGATGGCAACACCGGTCTTGACCATGGTTTCGCAGGCCACACGGGCGTGCGGGTCGTCGGTCAGAATGGCGTCCAGTACCGCATCGGAAATCTGGTCGGCCAGTTTGTCCGGGTGGCCTTCAGAGACCGATTCGGAAGTGAAGATGTTGTAGTCAGACATAGCGGTGCTCCTTTGTGAGCGTTTTCAAAGTCAGTGTACGTATTTCTACGTACGACAATATCAAAGTTTTTTGATGTTTCAGTGTCCGCGCGGGCCTCAGGCCGTTGCGGACGTTTTCCAGAATTCCCGTACCTGCACCTGAAAACCGTTGCGCAGGCCAATAAACAGTTGTTCTCCGGCGCTTAAGCCGGCGTCAGCGGCCCAGGCGGTCAGTTCTTCCGGCTCAAAGCCAAGCCAGAGGTCGCCGCAATTCTCTTTCGCCCAGTCCTGGTCATGGCTACATAAGTCACTGACGACAAAGCAGCCCCCGCTGTTCATCAGTGCCGCCGCATCCAGAAAGATGTCCGCCGGGCTGGGCACATGGTGCAGCACCATGTTGGCGACGATCAGATCAAAGGCATCGCCCCGGGCCAGCAGGGTGTCGGTCACGCCGTCAATCAGATCCACGTTATTCAAACGCTCATCTATACAGGTGCGGGTGGCCTTGGCCAGCATGTCTTTGCTGTTATCCAGGGCCACCACATGTTCAAACAGGGCTGACAGCACGGGCAGGAACGCCCCTTCGCCGGGGCCGATTTCCAGCGCACTGCGCCATTCTTGCCGGGCCGTGCGCTTGCGGATCAGCTCTGCTGTGGGCTCGGCATACAAGTCAAAGGCTGCAATAAGTTCCTGTTGTTCCCGGAACTGTTCCGAGTGCCGGGAGAAAAACGCTTGTGACTGCTCCGCCCGCTGCTCCCGTATTGCTTCAATCTTTTCTTCCAACTGCAGAGGCAAGGGCACGCGGTCTACCGTTTCGAAAATCTGCCGAATGGCCTGGTCTGCCAGTTTGTCGCTGTCCAGATGCAGGGGGCGGCGGTAGAAAATGGCGTTACCTTCGCGCTGGGGTTCCAGCAACCCGGCCTTGTTCATCACCTTCAGGTGATGGCTCATGCCAGACTGGCGCATATCAAACAGTTGGCTCAGCTCAAGCACGCCGAAGGTGTCACGGCGCAGCACCCGCAGGATCTCCAGGCGCAGGGGGTCTCCGCTCGCCTTGAAGATCGGTGCCAGGGTGTCCACGGAGGACAATTCGTTAGCATGTGCATTGAGTGAGGTCATGGTTGGCAAGTGTAGGGGGGAATGGTTGGTCGATCAATAGCCATATCAAAAATTTTTGATATAGATTTATGGCTTTGTGAAATCAGTTGCTTTGGTGAGTTTGTGCCGCCGCCATCGGAAAACCACTACATATGGATTTGCCCCGGCATACCGTAATCGGCGAAAATACGCGCCTTCTTTTTGAGCAGTTTTTGCAGCTTGAATTCTTTTCCTGAAAAACACTGGAGAATAGTCAATGTCGTCCCGTAAAGATCTCGCCAACGCCATTCGCGCGCTGAGCATGGATGCGGTTCAGAAAGCCAAGTCCGGCCACCCGGGTGCGCCCATGGGTATGGCGGATATCGCCGAGGTACTGTGGAACGATTACCTCAGCCACAACCCGGCCAACCCTCAGTGGGCCAACCGTGACCGTTTTGTGCTGTCTAACGGCCACGGTTCCATGCTGCAGTATTCGCTGCTGCACCTGAGCGGGTACGACGTTTCCATTGACGACATCAAGAACTTCCGTCAGCTGCACTCCAAGACTCCGGGCCACCCGGAATACGGCTACACCCCGGGCATCGAGACCACCACCGGCCCGCTGGGGCAGGGCATTGCCAATGCCGTGGGTTTCGCATTGGCCGAGAAATCCCTGGCGGTCCAGTTCAACCGCCCGGGGCATGAGATTGTTGACCACTACACCTACGCCTTCCTGGGCGATGGCTGCCTGATGGAAGGCATCTCCCACGAAGTCGCCTCCCTGGCCGGTACTTTGGGCCTGGGTAAACTGGTGTTCTTCTACGACGACAACGGCATTTCCATTGATGGTGAGGTAGAAGGCTGGTTCACCGACGACACGCCCAAGCGTTTCGAATCCTACGGCTGGCAGGTTATTCCGAACGTGGATGGCCACGATGCCGACGCCATTCGTGCCGCCATTGAAGCGGCCCGTGCCAATACCGATCAGCCCACCATCATCTGCTGCAAGACCATCATTGGCTTTGGTTCCCCCAATAAACAGGGCAAGGAAGATTGCCACGGCGCCCCCCTGGGCGACGATGAAATCGCCCTGACCCGGGAAGCGCTGGGCTGGCAGCACGGTCCGTTCGACGTTCCGTCTGAAATTTATGCAGCCTGGGATGCCAAAGAAAAAGGCGCCGCTGCCCAGAAAGCGTGGGAAGAGAAATTCGCCGCCTACGAAAAAGCCGAGCCGGAACTGGCTGCTGAGTTCAAGCGCCGTATGGCCGGCGAGCTGCCGGCGGATTTCGCCGAGAAAGCCCAGGCTTATATCCAGGAGTGTCAGGACAAGGGCGACACCATTGCCTCCCGTAAGGCTTCCCAGAACACCCTGAACGCCTATGGCCCGCTGCTGCCGGAACTGATGGGTGGCTCCGCCGACCTGGCCGGTTCCAACCTGACCATCTGGTCTGGCTGCAAAGGCGTGACCAAAGACGACGCTTCCGGCAACTACATCTATTACGGTGTGCGTGAGTTCGGCATGGCCGCCATTATGAACGGCATCGCCCTGCACGGCGGTTTTGTTCCCTACGGCGCCACCTTCCTGATCTTCATGGAATACTGCCGCAACGCGGTACGCATGGCCGCTCTGATGAAGCAGCGCTCCATCTTTGTCTTCACCCACGACTCCATTGGTCTGGGCGAAGACGGCCCCACGCACCAGCCCATTGAGCAGATGGCCAGCCTGCGCACCACGCCTAACATGAGCATGTGGCGCCCGGCCGACACCGTGGAATCGGCGGTAGCCTGGAAAGCCGCCCTCGAGCGCAACGACGGTCCCACCGCCATGGTGTTCTCCCGTCAGAACCTGCCGCACCAGCAGCGCGACGCGGAGCAGCTGGCCAACGTTGCCAAGGGTGGCTACGTGCTGTCTGACAGCAAAGGCACCCCGGAGCTGATCCTGATTGCCACCGGTTCTGAAGTGGCCCTGGCTCAGGACGTTGCCGCCAAGCTGCGCGAGCAGGGCAAGGCCGTGCGCGTGGTGTCCATGCCGTCTACCGATGTGTTTGATGCCCAGAGCGCCGAGTACAAGCAACAGGTGCTGCCGTTGGAAGTCACCAACCGCATCGCCATCGAAGCCGGCATTGCTGATTACTGGTACAAGTACGTTGGCCTGGACGGCCGTGTTGTGGGTATGACCACCTTCGGTGAGTCTGCGCCGGCTGGCGAGCTGTTCAAGGAATTCGGCTTTACCGTCGAAAACATCCTGGAAGTGGCTGACGAACTGCTGGACGCCTGATGACCAACTCAACGCCGTTTCGCATCGCCATCAACGGGTACGGCCGCATAGGCCAGTGCGTGTTGCGGGCACTCTATGAAAACGGCTATCGCGACCATCTGCAGGTGGTCGCGATCAACGAGTTGTCGGATATCGACACCATTGCTCATCTCACCAAATACGACTCTACCCACGGGCGGTTTCACGGTGAGGTGGCGGTGGATGGCGATAACCTGGTAGTCAACGGCGATCGCATCCGGGTGCTGCGCCACCCGGACCCAAGTGACCTGCCCTGGCGTTTGCTGGACGTAGACCTGGTGCTGGAATGCTCTGGCGCGTACTCCGACCGCGCCACAGCGGAGAAACACATTCAGGCTGGCGCCCAACGCCTGCTGTTTTCCCAGCCAGGCGAATCCGATGTGGACCGCACCGTGGTGTTCGGGATCAACGACGACCAACTGAATGCTGAGGATGTGATTGTGGCTGCGGGCTCCTGCACCACCAACTGCCTGGTGCCGGTGATCAAGGTACTGGACTACGCCTTCGGTGTGGAGCAGGGCAGTACCACTACCATTCACGCCGCCATGAACGACCAGCCGGTGATCGATGCCTACCACCACCAGGACCTGCGCCGCACCCGCAGCGCGCTTCATAATATCGTACCTGTAGACACAGGCCTGGCCCGTGGCATAGAGCGTTTGTTACCCCATATGGAAGGTCGCTTCAGCTCGGTTGCCATGCGCGTGCCAACACTCAATGTCTCTGCTATAGACATGGTGGTGAATGTACGCGAGGCCACCGATGTAACAGCGGTGAACCAGCTATTGCAGAACGCCGCAAAGGGTGGCCTGAAAGGCATCCTCGGTTACACCGACGAACTGCTGGCCAGTTCTGACTTCAACCACGACGCCCATTCCGGCGTGGTAGACGGCGGCCAGACCCGAGTCACCGGCGGCACCATGGTGAAGGTACTCTGCTGGTTCGACAACGAATGGGGCTTCGCCAACCGGATGCTGGATGTCAGCCAGGCGTGGCTAACCAAAACCTGAAGGCTACAAAGGGGCCTGACCTTTCACCCAGCCCCGACGGATACAAAGGGGTCTGACCCCGAACGGGGTCAGACCCCACCCAAATTTAACTATTTGAATCTGTGAACCCATAACTACGGAACCTGATTATGGCCATCAAAAAAATGACTGACCTGAACCTCGCCGGCAAGCGGGTTCTGATTCGTGAAGACCTCAACGTACCGGTCAAAAACGGCAAAGTCTCCAGCGACGCCCGCATCCGCGCCTCGCTGCCGACCATCCAAGCCGCCAAAGACGCCGGCGCCAAAGTCATGCTGATGTCCCACCTCGGCCGCCCCGAAGAAGGCGTATACGACGAAGCCTCCTCCATGAAGCCGGTTGCCGAGCACCTGAGCACCCTGCTGGGCCAGGAAGTGCGCCTGATCAAAGACTACCTCGACGGCGTTGAAGTCGCCGACGGCGAAGTGGTGCTGTTCGAAAACGTTCGCTTCAACAAAGGCGAAAAGAAAGACAACGAAGACCTGGCCAAACAATACGCCGCCCTGTGCGACGTCTACGTAATGGACGCCTTCGGCACCGCCCACCGCGCCCAGGCTTCTACCCACGGTGTTGCCAAATTCGCCCCCGAAGCTTGCGCCGGCCCGCTGCTGGCGGCCGAACTGGAAGCCCTCGGCAAAGCCCTCGACAACCCGGCCAAGCCAGTGGTTGCCATCGTCGGTGGCTCCAAAGTCTCCACCAAACTGGACGTACTCAACGCCCTGGAAAAAGTGTGTGACCAGATCATCGTCGGCGGCGGCATCGCCAACACCTTCCTGGCGGCCGCTGGCCACCCGGTAGGCAAATCCCTGTGCGAACACGACCTGGTCGACACCGCCAAAGACATCGCCAGCCGCGTGGAGATTCCGCTGCCGGTTGATGTAGTGGTCGCCAGCGAATTCGCCGAAACCGCCACCGCAACCGTCAAGAACATCTCAGACGTCAGCGACGACGACATGATCCTCGACGTAGGCCCGGAAACCGCCGGCCAGTTCGCCAACCTGCTCAAGAGCGCCAAAACCATCCTGTGGAACGGCCCGGTCGGCGTATTCGAATTCGACCAGTTCGGCAACGGCACCAAAGCATTGGCTGAAGCCATCGCCGAAAGCGACGCCTTCTCCCTGGCAGGCGGCGGCGACACCGTCGCGGCCGTTGACAAATACGGCATAGCTGACAAGATCTCCTACATCTCAACCGGCGGCGGCGCGTTCCTGGAATTCGTGGAAGGTAAAACCCTGCCGGCAGTAGCCGTACTGGAAGAGCGCGGAGCGTAATCAACAAAGCGATTCTGAGAGAAACCCGCACAGGGCCAGAATCGCAAGGAGGGTGGGGTAGGTCTTTCGCGGAATTTCGAAGGCCAGGGATGGCCTGAGAGAAGCGCACATGGATGTGCTCGTAGCGGTTCCGCGAAAGACCTACCCCACCCTCCGCAGCAGACTCAAAAGTCTGAAACGAACAGAATTCAAACCTCAAAAAGTCAACGAAGGAGACAACCCATGGCCCTGATATCGCTGCGGCAACTTCTGGACCACGCCGCCGAGCATGGTTACGGTGTGCCAGCCTTTAACGTAAACAACCTCGAACAAATGCGCGCCATCATGGAAGCCGCCGACAAAACCGACTCCCCGGTGATTGTCCAGGCCTCCGCCGGTGCCCGCAAATACGCCGGTGCACCCTTCCTGCGCCACCTCATCTTGGCCGCCATCGAAGAATGGCCGCACATCCCGGTGGTTATGCACCAGGACCACGGCACCAGCCCGTCCGTGTGCCAGCGCTCCATCCAGCTCGGCTTCAGCTCCGTCATGATGGACGGCTCACTGGGTGAAGACGGCAAAACCCCGACCAGCTACGAATACAACGTAGACGTCACCCGTCGCACCGTCGAAATGGCCCACGCCTGTGGTGTGTCCGTAGAAGGCGAGCTGGGTTGCCTGGGCTCCCTCGAAACCGGCCAGGCCGGTGAAGAAGACGGCATCGGCGCCGAAGGTACCCTGGACCACAGCCAGATGCTGACCGACCCGGAAGAAGCTGCAGACTTCGTCAAGAAGACTCACGTGGATGCCCTGGCCATCGCCATCGGCACCAGCCACGGCGCCTACAAGTTCACCCGTCCGCCGACTGGTGACATCCTGGCCATCGAGCAAATCAAAGCCATCCACAAGCGCATTCCAGATACCCACCTGGTCATGCACGGCTCAAGCTCCGTACCCCAGGAATGGCTGAAGGTCATCAACGAATTTGGTGGCGAGATCCCGGAAACCTACGGTGTGCCGGTTGAAGAAATCGTCGAAGGCATCAAGCACGGCGTTCGCAAGGTCAACATCGACACCGACCTGCGTCTCGCCAGTACCGGTGCTGTTCGTCGTTTCATGGCCCAGAACCCGGCCGAATTCGACCCGCGCAAATTCCTCAAGGCCACCATGGTTGCCATGACCGATATCTGCGTAGCCCGCTACGAAGCCTTCGGCTGCGCCGGCCAGGCCAGCAAGATCAAGCCACTGAACCTCGAGCAGATGTTCGAGCGTTATGAGGCTGGCGAGCTGGACCCTAAGGTTAAGTAAGCTGCACAAAAAAGCCCCCGCGAGTCGGGGGCTTTTTTCTTGGGTTGGTGAAAACCACCCGTTGATGATGGTTCAGGTAGTGCCAATTCAGCCCCGCAATCCTCCCACCAGCTTGTCGATGCTTTCCTTGGCATCCCCGAACAACATACGGGCGTTGTCCTTGAAGAACAGCGGGTTCTCCACCCCGGAATAACCGGTGGCCATGCCCCGCTTGAGAATCACCACCTGGTGAGCTTTCCAGACCTCCAGCACCGGCATGCCGGCAATCGGGCTGCCCGGGTCTTCGGCGGCGGCTGGGTTCACCGTGTCGTTGGCGCCGATCACCAGGACTACGTCGGTGTCCGGGAAGTCGTCGTTGATCTCGTCCATTTCCAGCACGATGTCATAGGGCACGTGGGCCTCGGCCAGTAACACGTTCATATGCCCCGGCAGGCGGCCGGCCACCGGGTGGATGCCGAAGCGCACGTTGACGCCCCGGTCCCGAAGGATCTTGGTCATTTCGCTGACGCCATTCTGGGCCTGGGCCACCGCCATGCCATAACCGGGCACGATGATCACCGACTGGGCGTTGCGCAGTTCCTCACAGACGTCATCGACACTGGATTCGTGCACGGTCTGGTCGGAATCGGCGGCCGCCGAACTGCTGCTGGTCTGGCCGAAGCCACCAAGAATCACGCTGATGAACGAGCGGTTCATGGCCTTGCACATGATGTAGCTGAGAATGGCACCGCTACTGCCCACCAAGGCACCCACAACAATCAGCAGGTCGTTGCCCAGCATGAAACCTATGGAAGCGGCGGCCCACCCGGAGTAGCTGTTGAGCATGGAAACCACTACCGGCATGTCGGCGCCGCCGATGGCCATGATCAGGTGAATGCCGAGGACCGAGGCGATGATGGTCATCAGGATCAGGGCGACAATGCCCAGGGCCATGCTCTCGGTACCCAGGAACCATGCCCCGAGGAACACGCAGACAATGATCGCTGCCAGGTTCATCAGGTGCCGGCCGGGCAGGGTCAGTGCCTTGCTGTCGATTCGGCCGTCCAGTTTGCCGCAGGCCACCAGTGAGCCGGTGAAGGTGATGGCACCGATGAAAATGCCCAAATATATCTCCACCAGCTTGATGGTGTGCTCGGTGCCGGAGGTGGCAATCAACGGCTCGATATAGCCGGAGAAGCCCACCAGCACCGCTGCCAGGCCCACGAAACTGTGGAGTAGGGCCACCAGCTGCGGCATCTGGGTCATTTCCACCTTGTTGGCGATGGGAATACCAATGCCGACGCCAAGCAACACCGCAATAACAATGGCGTTGATGCCCCCATCCACGCTGGCCAGGGTGGCCCCCACCGCGATGATAATGCCGGCGACGCCATAGAGATTACCGCGCCGAGCCGATTCCTGGTGGCTAAGGCCACCCAGGCTGAGAATGAAACAGATACTTGCGACCACGTAGGCCACGCTCACCAGTCCGGTACTCATATCGGGCGTCTCCTACTTGCGGAACATTTTGAGCATGCGATGGGTGACCCGGAAGCCGCCGCCCACGTTGATGCTGGCAATCAGCACCGCGACAAAGGCCATGATGCCGACGGCAATATTCTCCGCCTGGGCCAGATGCAGAATGGCACCGATCACGATGATGCCGCTGATGGCATTGGTGACGCTCATCAGGGGTGTATGCAGGGAAGGCGTAACGTTCCAGATCACCTGCCAGCCAATGAAGCAGGCCAGCACAAACACGGTGAAGTGTTGCAGGAAGCTTTCCGGCGCGTGGGCACCGACTCCGTAGAGTGCCAGTGCGGTGACCACGAACAGCACGCTCTTACCGATCACGCTGCGGCGGTCGGCCTTCTTTTTGGCGGCGGCTTTTGCTTCGGCTGAAGGCTCCTCGGTGCCCGGTGCCGGTTTGGGGCTGACCGGCGATTCCGGTTTTGGGGGTGGCCAGGTGATGTCGTCCTCGTGCACGACCGTCAGGCCACGGATGACTTCGTCATCCATGTTCACCACTGGCTGGCCGTCCTTCTCAGGCGTGAGCTCGGTGAGCAGGTGCACCAGGTTTGTGGCATACAGATCACTGGCCACCTTGGCCATCCGGCTTGGCAAGTCGGTGTAGCCGATCAGGGTGACGCCATGATGATGGGCCACCTTGCCGGGTTCGGTCAGTTCGCAGTTACCACCCCGCTCGGACGCCAAGTCGACAATCACGCTGCCGGGCTTCATGGATTTCACCATCTCGGCGGTGATCAGTTTCGGTGCCGGTTTGCCGGGAATCAGGGCGGTGGTGATGATGATATCCACCTCTTCCGCCTGCTCTGCAAACAGCGCCATCTCCGCCTTGATGAACTCGTCGCTCATCTGCTTGGCGTAGCCGCCGCTGCCGCTGCCATCCTCATCATCGAAGTCCAGAACCAGGAACTCGGCCCCCATGCTCTCGACCTGTTCCTTCACCTCCAGACGGGTATCGAAAGCCCGCACGATAGCGCCCATGCTGTTGGCCGCGCCGATCGCCGCGAGGCCTGCCACGCCGGCACCGATGACCATGATTTTCGCCGGTGGCACCTTGCCTGCGGCAGTGACCTGACCGGTAAAGAACCGCCCGAAGTGATTGGCCGCTTCGATCACTGCCCGATAGCCGGCAATATTCGCCATGGCACTGAGGGCGTCCATCTTCTGGGCGCGGCTGATGCGGGGGAGGCTGTCGATGGCAAAAGACGTGATCTTTCGGGCGGCCAGCTTCTCGAGCAGGTCCGGATTCTGGGCCGGCCAGATGTAGCTGACCAGAAACGCGCCCTCCTTCATCAGATCCGCTTCGTGTTTGCCCAGGGCCGGATGCTCCATGGGCGCCCGGACTTTCAGGATAAAATCGGATTCTTTCCACAACATGGTGGTGTCAGCGGCGATGGCCGCACCCACTTTCTCATAGGCGGCGTCGGAGTAGTTCGCTGCCTCGCCGGCGCCGCCTTCGACGATGACGTCGTAACCAAGTCCGATTAACTTGTGAACGGAGGGCGGCGTTGCGGCCACCCGCCGCTCGTCTTCAAAGATTTCCTTGGGGATACCGATTTTCATTATTGGTTTGCCTCCGGATTTCCCGATCAATCAGTTCTCTGGATACCTACATACTAGTGCAGGTTGTCAGATTCGCTCGCCCAGCTACTCCCGAACAAGGGCTCGGGCTTTACTGAGGATCCGGAGAGCGTTCGTACCTGTATCGAGGATTGTTTGCGTTTTGGCCTGGATGGCCAATACTTGAAGGCATGGTTTTGCCGATGTTGGCCAAGGATGCCCTCCAATGAAGCTGTTTCACTGCGGCCGTTGCGCCAATCTGCTTTATTTCGAAAACAGTCGTTGCACCAGTTGCGGGGCGGATCTGGGCTTTGCTCCGGATGTTATGGACTTGCTGGCAATCGAGCCCGAAGGCCATGCCACCTGGGCGAGTGTCGCCAGTGGTAACCTCTATCGGCTGTGTGGCAATTATCAGAATCAGCGAGCCTGTAACTGGCTGATTCCTGAAACCGATCCCCACAGCTTCTGCGTTGCCTGTCGCCTGAATCGCACCATCCCCGACCTGAGTATCCAGAAAAACAACGATCTCTGGCGGCGCCTCGAGAAAGAGAAGCGGCGCCTTGTATATTCAGTGTTGCGCCTCCAGTTGCCCTGCGAGCCCCGGAATGAAGATCAGTTCGGGCTGGCGTTCGATTTTCTCGCCGATCAGCCGGCCGTGTTTGATGAACGATTGAAGGTCAAAACTGGCCATGCCAATGGCGTGATCACCATGAATATTGCCGAGGCGGACCCGGTGGAGCGGGAGCGGATGCGAAGCCAGATGGCTGAGCCTTACCGCACTGTTTTGGGGCATTTTCGTCACGAATCCGGCCATTACTACTGGGATCTGCTGGTCCGGAGTGGTCCATGGTTGGGGAGAGTCAGGGAGCTGTTTGGTGATGATGCCAGGGACTATCGGCAAGCCCTGGACCAGCATTATCAGTGCGGCCCGCCCGGTGACTGGCAAAGCTGGTACATCAGCGCCTATGCCAGCAGCCATGCCTGGGAAGACTGGGCTGAAACCTGGGCACATTACCTGCATATGGTGGATACACTGGAAACTGCCTGGCAGTTCGGGATGCGTTTGAATGCCGTGCAGAGCCCGCCGATGGACAGCGAACCGGATCCTGCGTTTGACCCCTATCGGGCTGACGATTTCGATGCGCTGATAAAGCATTGGCTGCCTTTGACACTTGCGCTCAACAGCCTGAACCGAAGCATGGGGCATGAGGACGCCTACCCCTTTGTGCTTCCGCCTCCGGTGGTGGAAAAGCTCCGACTGGTGCACAGAATCGCTCACGGTGGTTAATGAAAGGATCCTGAATGAAAAAGAATAAAACGATTGACTGGAAAAACTACGATCCCAACGACTTCTACGACGAGTTGATCGCTGCCAAAGGCAAGCCCAGGCGCGCGGCCACGGCGATTACTGACTACCTTGGCAATCTTGGTTCTGAAGAGATCCAGGCGCGACAACAGGCTGCCGAACTGGCCATTTTGGAGATGGGTATCAGCTTCACCATCTACAGCGAGGGTGAGAATATCGACCGGGCCTGGCCTTTTGACATCATTCCCCGGGTGATCTCGCTCCGGGAGTGGGAAACCATTGAGCAGGGCCTGGCGCAGCGCCTGACGGCCCTCAATATGTTCATCAACGACATCTACAACGACCAGAACATCGTCAAGGACAAGGTGATCCCCAAGTATGTGTTCGCCAACTCCAAGAACTTCCGCGAACAGTGCCGGGGTTTCACGCCACCCTTGGGAGTCTGGGCGCACATCTGCGGCTCGGATCTGGTGAGGGACAAAGACGGCAAAGTGTATGTTCTCGAGGATAACCTGCGGGTTCCTTCCGGTGTGTCCTACATGCTGGAGAACCGCCAGTTGACGAAACGGGTGTTCCCGGAACTGTTCGAAAACACCAGCATCCTGCCGGTGGATGATTACACCAACCAGCTGTTCGATATGTTGGCGTCGATTTCTCCCAGGCCTCAGGATCATCCAAGAATTGCGGTACTCACTCCGGGTATTTTCAACTCCGCCTATTTCGAGCATTCCTTTCTGGCCCAGCGCATGGGTGCCGAACTGGTGGAAGGTGCCGATCTGGTGGTTGGCGAGGACGACTGTGTCTACATGCGGACAGTGGAAGGGCTTGAGCGGGTGGATGTGATCTACCGGCGCATTGATGACGATTTTCTGGACCCGGAGGAATTCCGTGCCGATTCCACCCTGGGCGTGCCGGGCCTGATGCGGGCCTGGCGCAATGGCAAGGTTGGCCTGGCCAATGCGCCCGGTGCCGGCGTGGCCGATGACAAAGTCATCTACGCCTTTGTGCCGGACATGATCCGCTACTACCTGGATGAGGAGCCGATCATCCCGAACGTGCCCACCTATATGTGTGTGAACAAACAGGATCAGGAGTATGTGCTTGAACACCTGGATGAACTGGTGGTCAAGCCAGCCAATGAGTCCGGGGGCTACGGCATGCTGGTGGGGCCGCATTCCACCAAGAAACAGCGTACCGAGTTTGCACGCCTGATCAAGAAAAACCCGCGCAATTACATCGCCCAACCCACGCTCAGCCTGTCTGTCGCTCCAACTTTGTGCGACGAGGGCCTGGCCCCCCGTCATCTGGACCTGAGGCCCTTCGTGCTGCAGGGCGTTAGAACCTATGTGACTGCTGGCGGGCTTACGAGAGTGGCCATGCGCAAAGGCTCCCTGGTGGTGAATTCCTCTCAGGGCGGGGGAAGCAAGGATACCTGGATCGTGGACGAGGAGAATTGATGTGCTGTCACGCGTAGCGGAACGACTGTACTGGATGGCCAGATACCTCGAGCGGGCCGAGAACAACGCACGAATGATCATGGCCTTTAACTCCCTTGCACTGGACATGCCCAGGGAAACCGAATTGTCCTGGAAGGGGCTGGTGGAGGTTACCGGCATGGGCGCGTTGTTTGATCAGCATCATCAGAAGGCTGATGAACGCAACTGCGTGAAGTTTCTGATCGCGGATGCTTACAATCCGAGTTCCATAGCTTCCTGCATCAAAGCCGCCCGGGAGAATGTCCGTACGACTCGGGATCAGGTTCCGACCGATGCCTGGGAGGTGATCAACGAGCTTTACCGTTATGTTCAGGAGCATATAGACCAGGGGATTGGTAAACGGGCGAGATACGAATTCCTGAACGAGATCGTGGGCCGCTGCCAGATGCTCAATGGTCTGCTGGCCGGGTGTATGAGCCACGATACCGGGTACGATTTTATCCGGGTTGGCCGTAACCTCGAGCGGGCAGATATGGCCACCCGGCAGATTGAAGTGGGCGCCCTGCAGTTCCTGGATGGCTGGGATGGCACCGAAACCTATGGCGGACTGGTGTGGACCAGTGTCTTGCGGTATCAGAGCGCCTTCCAGATGTACCGTCACAATGTCCGGCGCAAGGTCAGCGGGCCCCAGGTTATTCGCTTTCTGCTGCAGAATGAACCGTTCCCCAGGTCCGTGCTGCATAGCCTTACCGAGGTGGCCAACGCTCTCGGTCGCCTGCCGAGGAACGAAATTCCGTTACGAACGGCTTTGCAGGCGGTACGCCACACCCGTGAGGGCGATGTGGATGCACTGATCCGCAAGGATGAGGGCATTCTGTTCCTGGAAAACCTGCAGTTGGAGATCGGTGAGCTTCACGAGGACATTGTAGAGACCTGGTTTCCTGTCTACGAGACAGCCTGAAACTCCCCATTTTATTCGCCTGCGAGATAGGTTCCATGTCGATTCATGTTGCCCTGAGCCACACCACCCACTATCGCTACGAGCGCCCGATAACACTGGGCCCGCAGATCATTCGGCTGCGCCCCTGTCCGCACGCGCGAACCCGGATCCTGAGCTACTCGCTGAAGGTGGAGCCAGAAGGTTATTTCCTTAACTGGCAACAGGACCCGCAGGCAAACTATCTGGCCCGCCTGGTGTTCCCGGAAAAAACCGGCGAGCTGAAGATCACGGTGGACCTGGTTGCCGAGATGGCCGTAATCAACCCGTTCGATTTCTTCCTGGAGCCCCGGGCAGAGACCATTCCGTTCGACTATGAGGAATGGCAGACGGCGGAGCTTGCACCGTATCTGCAGAAACTGCCGGAAACACCGGAATTCCGTAAGTGGATGGCGACCATAGATCGCAAGGAAACACCCAGCGTGGATTTCCTGGTGGGTGTGAATCAGCGTGTTGCCGATCGGATCGACTACCTGATCCGCATGGAGCCCGGTGTGCAGACTCCGGAAGAGACCCTGAAAAAAGGCTCCGGATCCTGTCGGGATTCCACCTGGTTGCTGGTTCAGACGCTTCGGCATCTCGGGCTGGCGGCGCGGTTCGTATCCGGCTACCTGATTCAGCTGAAGGCGGACCAGAAAGCGCTGGACGGCCCTTCGGGTGCCGAGGAAGACTTCACCGATCTGCACGCCTGGTGCGAAGTCTTTCTGCCGGGCGCCGGTTGGGTGGGGCTGGATCCCACCTCCGGTCTGTTTGCCGGAGAAGGGCATATTCCCCTGGCGTGTAGCCCGGATCCATCCTCCGCGGCGCCGATTACCGGCATGGTGGAGGATTGCGAGGTCGAATTCGAACATCAGATGGGCGTCCAGCGTATCTGGGAAGCACCGCGGGTCACCAAACCCTACACCGAAGCGCAGTGGCAACGCATCGTGGGTCTGGGCCATGAGGTGGACCAGCGACTGACCGAGCTTGATGTGCGCCTGACCCAGGGCGGCGAGCCCACCTTTGTGGCGAACCACGACCGGGACGAGCCGGAGTGGAACACCGAGGCCATGGGCCCCACCAAACGCAGGAAAGCCATCGAACTGTACCATCGCATGCGGGAGCGCTATGGCGCCGGCGGGCTGGTCCATTTTGGCCAGGGTAAATGGTATCCGGGCGAACCGCTGCCCCGGTGGTCCCTGAACTGCTTCTGGCGTCGGGACGGCGAAGCCATCTGGCAGGACGAGCGCTGGCTGGCGGACGAACGCACTGACAGCGGAGCCACGGCGGAGGCGGCCGAGCGCTTTATCCGGGGCCTGACCCGTGAGCTGGGCCTCGATACCAGGCAAGTGTTCCCGGCTTTTGAGGACGCCTTTTATTACCTCTGGCGCGAGCGGCGCCTGCCGGTCAACGTCGATCCCTTCGACTCCCGCCTGGACAATGCCCTGGAGCGGAAACAGCTACAGCAGATTTTCAGCCGGGGGCTGGATGAGCCCGTTGGCTACGTGCTGCCCCTGCGGGTCTCCGAAAAGGAACAGACGTGGGAAACGGGCCCCTGGTTCCTGCGCAGTGAGCGCTGTTACCTGGTGCCGGGCGGCTCCCCCATGGGTCACCGCCTGCCCCTGGACAGCCAGCCCTGGGTGGCGGAGGCGGATTACCCATGGATCCACCCGCAGGATCCATTTGCGCCCCGGGGCCCGTTGGCAAAAAACGAAGAAATCGGCCAGTGGAACAGCCGCGGACAGCGTGTCGAGCCCGGGGCGGAGCCGGAGGTGAGTGAACAGAAGGCGCCTGCAAAAGGGACGTCTTCTCCGGAGGTGGTCCGTACCGCCCTGTGCGTGGAGGCCAGGGAGGGCATACTGCGGGTATTCATGCCGCCCCTGGCCGAGCTTGAGCCCTACCTGGCGCTGGTGACCGCCATTGAGAAAACGGCTGCCTTGATGGAGCAACCCGTATTGCTGGAAGGCTATGAGCCGCCCTCAGACCCACGACTGAACCACTTCCGGATCACCCCGGACCCCGGCGTGATCGAAGTGAATGTGCAGCCGGTGGCCACCTGGGACGAACTGGTGGAGCAGACTGAATCCCTGTATGCCGATGCTTACCAGTGCCGCCTGACCTCCGAGAAATTCATGATGGATGGCCGCCATACCGGTACCGGCGGCGGTAACCATTTCGTGCTGGGGTCACGCAAGGCCGAGGATTCGCCGTTCCTGCGCCGCCCGGACCTACTGCGCAGCCTGATCAGCTATTGGCATAACCATCCCAGCCTGTCTTACCTGTTCTCGGGGCTGTTTATCGGTCCCAGCTCCCAGGCTCCGCGCATCGACGAGGCCCGCAACGATCACGTGTTCGAAATGGAGCTGGCCTTCAAGGAGATGGAGCGGTTATGCCCGGTGGGCAAAAAAGTCGTGCCATGGGTTGTTGATCGACTGCTCCGTGACCTGCTCACGGATGTGACCGGCAACACCCACCGGGCCGAATTCTGTATCGACAAGCTCTATTCTCCGGACGGCCCGGGTGGGCGTCACGGCCTGCTGGAATTGCGGGCCTTCGAGATGCCGCCTCACGCACGCATGAGCCTGACCCAGCAATTACTCTTGCGGGCGCTCGTTGCACGATTCTGGGAGCAGCCCTACAAGCCCAGCGGGCTGGTGCGCTGGGGTACCGAGCTGCACGACCGGTTCCTGCTGCCGCATTATGTGTGGCAGGATTTCGAGGATGTGATCGACGATATGAAAGCGCAGGGCTACCCGCTGGAGAGCGAATGGTTTGCCCCGCACTTCGAGTTCCGGTTCCCCAGGATTGGTGACTACAAAGTCAAAGGGATAACCCTTGAGCTGCGATCTGCCCTGGAGCCCTGGCACGTGACGGGTGAACATGGCGCCATTGGCGGCACCGCCCGCTATGTGGATTCCTCCCTCGAGCGGCTGCAGGTGAAGGTTCGTGGCGCCGCGCCGGATCGTTATCAGGTCACCTGCAATCAGGTGCCGTTGCCGCTCCAGCCTACCGGCATGGTCGGCGAATCGGTCGCCGGCATTCGTTACCGGGCCTGGCAGCCATCTCAGTGCCTGCACCCGACCATTGGCGTGGATGGCCCGCTGGTGTTCGATATCGTGGATACCTGGAACGAACGCAGCCTGGGAGGCTGTGAATATCACGTGACCCACCCCGGGGGCCGGAATTTCGAGACACTGCCGGTGAACTCGTTCGAAGCCGAAGGCCGGCGAATGGCGCGTTTTTTCCGAATGGGACACAGCTCCGGGCAACAGCCCCTGAGGCCGGTTCCGGAGCATCGGGAGTTTCCGTTTACCCTGGACCTCAGATATCACAAATAATATGTCTGAAGTCGTTGTTTGATGCTGGCTCCGGGGCGTATAAAGCGGCTATGCTTCCAGCTCACTGACTAACGGAGCCTGAATTCACGGTGGCGAAGCAGCGCGCAGTAACGGACATCCTCCGCCAGTACCACCCGGTACCGGATCGGTTTGATGAGCTTGGTTCCCAGGGTGCCGGGCCAAAGCCGCATTGGCGGCCGTTGCTGCAGCAGTTGAACCTTGAGTCTGTTGCCGGTCTCAATCTCAGGGCCCAGGCGGTTTCCAACGCGATCACCGAGGACGGCGTAACCTACAACGTCTACGAGGATCCCCGTGGTGACACCCGGCCCTGGGAAGTGGATCTGCTGCCACTGGTCCTGGGCGCGGATGAGTGGCAGTGGCTTTCGAAAGCGGTCGCCCAGCGAGCTGAGCTTCTGGACAGCGTTCTGGCCGATCTGTACGGCGATCAGTCGTTGCTCAAAGAAGGCTTGATGCCGCCGGCCCTGGTTTACGGCCAGCCGGGTTTCCAATGGCCCTGTCAGGGTATTCAACCTGTCAGTGGCCGGTTTCTTCACCTGTATGCGGTGGATCTGGCGCGAGCGCCGGACGGCGGCTGGTGGGTGATGGCGGACAGAACCCAGGCGCCATCGGGAGCGGGGTACGCCCTGCAAAACCGGCTGGTGATTTCCCGGGCTTTCCCGGCGCCCTTCCACAATCTGCCGGTAACCAACCTCTCGGAATTCTTCCAGGGTTTCCAGAACAGCCTGGCGGGAATGTCGCCAGCCGGAACCGAGTCGCCGCTTTGTGTGCTCCTGACCCCCGGCCGGTTCAACGAAACCTATTTCGAACACGTGTTCCTGGCTCGTTACCTGGGTTTGCCCCTGGTTGAGGGCCAGGATCTGACCGTGCGTGATGACACCGTCTACCTGAAAACACTCCAGGGCCTGCGGCGGGTGCACGCCATCTATCGCCGGCTGGACGATGGTTTCTGTGATCCGCTGGAGCTGCGCGCCGATTCTGTACTTGGAATTCCCGGCTTGCTGGGTGCGGTGCGGGCAGGCAAGGTGCTGATGGCGAATGCGTTGGGCTCCGGAGTACTTGAGAGTGCGGCGTTGTTCGGTTTCCTGCCGGAGATCTCGAAGAAGCTGCTGGGCTCTCCTCTGGTGATGCCGTCGGTAGCCTCGTGGTGGTGCGGAGAAAAGCCGGCCCTGGACTATGTGTTAGAGCACCTGGACGAACTGGTCATTAAACCGGCGTTCGCGAGTATGCGAATGGAGCCGGTATTTGGCTATCAGTTGAAGGGCAAAGAGCGGGAGGCCCTGATCAAGAAAATGCAGGCCCATCCCCATGCCTTTGTAGGGCAGGAGCTGGTTCACCTTTCGCAGGCGCCGGTCTGGAAAGGCGAGCGGGATCAGCCGTTGGCAACCCGGTCCATTGGCCTGCGACTGTTTGCGGCGGCCACGCCCTCCGGCTGGCGGGTCATGCCCGGCGGGCTGACTCGGGTAGCCATGGACGAGGGGGTAGAGGTTATCTCCATGCAACGGGGCGGGCTGTCGAAGGATACCTGGGTACAAGCGCGCTTCACGGCGCCGTCCAAGTCACTGATCAAGAAGCGGCTGCAGGTTTCGGACCTGCTCGAAGGAGAGCGGGATACGCCCTCCCGTGTGGGCGAGAATCTGTTCTGGATGGGCCGGCATTCTGAGCGGGCGGAGGGAACTGCCCGGTTACTCCGGGCCGCGTTCAACCGGCTTTCGGGTCACGATCAGGCCAGCGAGGAGGCCCTGTTCGGGTTGCAACAGGCGGCCGAGCAGTTCGGGACGCTGCCGGAACCGGAGGAGGACGCGGTGCCGGAGCCGCTTCCGGGAATGTTGCTCAGGGCGGTGAGTGATCTCAAGCTTCCGGGGTCGATTGCGTCGATTCTCCAGGCCTTGCTGTTCAACGCCAGCCAGGTTCGGGATCGCCTATCCTCGGACAACTGGCATACGCTCAATCGGGTGGGCAAGCCCCTCAGCCCGGCACCAGCTACGCCAGATCAGTCAATCCGGGCGTTGAATCTGGTGTTGCTGGACTGCATCTCCCTCGCTGGCTTTGCCATGGACGACATTACCCGGGATGCCAGTTGGGTGTTCCTGGTGATCGGTCGGCGTCTGGAACGGCTTGCCAATCTCTGTACGCTGATTTGTGTGCCGTTGTTCAGCGACCGGTTCAGTCGAAACGCCATGCTCGAGTGGCTGCTGGAAGTGGCCAACTCGGAAGTGACCTACCGAACCCGGTATCGACGGACGCCGGAGCTTCTTGGCGTACTTCACACCCTTGTGATCGACGAGAGCAACCCCCATTCAGTGATGTTCCAGCTTCGCCAGCTGCAGAAGGATCTGCCGGAGATGGGGCGGAAAACCGGTCAGCTGTTTCCGCCGGATCTGAACGAATCGCTGCATCGCCTGCAGGCATTGGATCTGTATCCATTTGAGCGCAAGCGCCCGGACAAAGCGTGCGAAGACCTGGCAGGGTTATTGTATGACATCCGGTCTGAGGCCTATCGTGTATCCGATGAAATCCAGCGGCAGTGTTTCATTCACACCCGGTATTCCGACCGGCCTGTGAAACCGGATTGAGGCGCCTGTCATGACATTTGTCCGTTACCATGTGCGTCATGAGACTCTATACCAGTACGATCAGGTGGTGGGGGAGTCCCATCATTTGCTGAGGCTTACGCCGCGGGCGCTGCCCTGGCAGAAGAATCTTGAACATCATCTGGCTATATCGCCCGAACCATCTGCAAGGCGTTCCTTCCTCGACTGTTTTGGAAACCGGATAACCAAGATTCATTTCACTGGTGACCACGAGTACCTGGAGATCATCAGCGAATTCTGGGTGGAACTGCGTGACCGGCCGAAACCTTCGGCAGCCGCTGCAAAAATCCCCTGGGAAACTGTGCGTGATAGCCTGCGTTACAGTGCGGACAGAACGTTTTCGCCGGAGCACCTTCAGGCCACGGCCTTCCGGTTTGTCTCCACCAATGTGCCCATTGACTCCCTCTACGCCGACTATGCCCGCGAGGCGTTTCGTCCGGGGCGGCCCCTGGTTGAGGCGGCGGATGCGCTAATGCGGATGATTCATCGGGACTTCCGCTTTGATGCGACGGCGACGGAAACCTTCACCCCGGTTGAGCAGGCGTTCAAGGCCCGTCGTGGGGTCTGCCAGGATTTCTCCCACATCATGATTGCCTGCCTGCGCTCGCTTGGCCTGGCGGCCCGTTACATGAGTGGTTATATCCTGACTCATCCGCCGGAGGGCAAGGAACGACTGGTCGGCGCCGATGCCACCCATGCCTGGGTGGCTGTGTTTGTGTCGGATTTCGGCTGGCTGGAGCTGGATCCCACCAATGCCCTGAGGCCGGATCTGGAGCACATTACCCTCGGTTGGGGCCGGGACTTTTCCGACATCACACCGATGCGGGGCGTTCTGCTGGGCGGTGGCGATCATGAACCGGAGATTGCGGTCACCGTGGTGCCCGAGGGGGAGTTTGCCTCCCTGTACGGCGACGGCGAAACCTATCTGGAAGAACTCTCCCCCTGACCGGGCGGCGGTTTGATTCCGGCGGGGTTGGCTGCATCAGAAGTTCTTGTTCTAGCCTCTTTTTGCCAGTCGCTCCAACGCCATTAAGGTATCGGCATACTTGGCAAACCGCTCCAGATACTCCGGCGATAACGTCTGCATTTCAGCAATAGCCCGGCTGACCAGCCGATGCGCGTTCATCGGCCCCGCCTCTTTCGGGGTGTTCTCAATAGCATGGCGGATGCGCCCCTGGAGAGCGTGAGTGCCCTGATCCGCTCTTGCTCTGACCATCGCCTTGAGGGGGTGTGGGCTGTTGGACAGTGATCCGGGACGCGCTTCTGAAAGCTCTGCAGTCTCGCCGAATATCCGTTTTTCCAGCGCGGACCTCGGGGCCTCAACCGGCGCCTCTGTGGTTTGATTCAGCTTGTCCAGCAGAAACGAAAGGGCGGATGGCTCAGAGTTGGCCTCTGTCTGCTTTGGCGGCTCGGTACCGACTAAGCTGGCCTGATATTCAGAGATGGCCTGCTCCAGTTTTTCCCAGTGCGCGCCCTGCTGAAGTCCTTTCGCACACAATCGTTGTTCAAAAGACTCCAGATAGCGGAACCGAATAGGATCAACCTGATTGGCGCCGGATTGCCTCAGGCTTTCAAGCAAGGAGGTGCAGGGGCCTTCGTTCATGGTTAATCGCCTGTCCTGGTCTCTGCTTCCGCGGCCGCCGAAGGAGCCCTTGGCACCGTGCTGATTTCCACCCGCCGGTTCTGGGCTCGTGATTCCGCATCCACATTGGGCACCGCCGGGTGGTGCGGCCCGAAAGCGGCGGCGAATACCCTGTCGTTGGGCAGCCCCAGTTCCGTTAACGAGCGGGTGACGGTAAGCGCCCGCTGGGCCGACAGGCCCCAGTTATCCTGGTAACGGTTGCCGGGATGCATGGGCAGGTCGTCGGTGAAACCGCTCACCATCAGCAGCTCATCGTGCTGTTCCAGGTAGGTTTGCAGGGGGCGAATCAGCGATTCCAGAATTTCCTCGCCTTCGGCTTGCAACTGGTCCGAGTTCAGCTCAAACAGCACGTTGCCGCTGATG
The DNA here is from genome assembly GCF_040547575.1 of Marinobacter sp. MBR-99. Taxonomy (NCBI): domain Bacteria; kingdom Pseudomonadati; phylum Pseudomonadota; class Gammaproteobacteria; order Pseudomonadales; family Marinobacteraceae; genus Marinobacter; species Marinobacter sp. MBR-99. Next base: position 162,051 of record NZ_JBEPPY010000007.1, read on the forward strand.
CCGATACGGCCATCCCGGAAGGTGACCAGGCCCTTGGTGAGCGGATCTTCCAGGGCCTGTTCCAGAGCGATCCGGCGTTGCTCTTCCACTTGCCGTTTTTCGATTTCCTGGGCCAGCGACTGGCTGAGTTCCAGTTGAATGCCGATCACCCACACCAGGATCAGCGCCAGAATGCCCACCAGCGCCGCCATCAGGTCCGAGAAGATGGCCCAGACCGGTGCCGATTGCTGTTCGCCGCCTTCCAGCTGTTCCATCAGCCGGCCTCGCTGGGTTCGGCCCGGCGCAATGCTGCGGCGGCGTCAATCACATCTTTCTGGGCGCTGACGCTCAGGTCGATCACTTCCCGTGCCTGCGCCACATAATAGGCCAGCTGCTCATCGTGCCGGGTGCCGGCGTTATCCAGCGCTTTCTGGATATCCGCCAGGCTGGCGACGACCTGCTGGTTGGACTGGCTGAACAGCTCGATGGCTTGTGCGAAAGCATCGCTCAGGGCACCGACTTCCTGGCTGCTGCCGGTAATGTCGTCGCCCAGTTTGCCCAACTGCTGACTTTGCTGCTGAATCAGGGTGTTGAAGCGCTCGCTGATGCCGGTCAGGGTTTCTCCGGCGCCGCTGATAAGGCTATCCACGGCATCCCGCTGGCTGTCGGCGGTGCTGCGCTGGTTTTCCAGCAGGCTATCCAGTTCCTGAACCAGTCGCTGGCGTTCTTCCAGAAGCTCATTTTCCCTTTCACTGTTGCGGGCGATCTCCGACTGTAATTGCCGAATGACTTCGGCCGCTGCCTTCGGGGTTTCCGAGGCGGTTTCAATCAGGCGGGTCATGGGTGCTTCCAGTGCCGTGCCCAGTTCTGCCAGATGTTTTGTCACCGTCGATTCGAGGCTCTCCATGCGTGCCGCAGACGCATCAGCGCGATCGGCTTCCTGCTCCCTGAGTTCGGAGAGCTGTTGGCTGATGGTGGCGACCAGTCGCTCGATGCCGGCTTTCTGGTTGTCGACCAGCACCGCAGTGTTGCTGCTGAAGTGCTCCTGGTATTTTTCCAGGTTCTGCTGCCAGCGCTCGCCCGCGTCGGCGGTGGTTTTCTGGAAACCGGCGGTCAATTCGGCCAGTTGCTGGCGGGCATCATCCGCCCAGCTCTTCTGCAGGGACCGGGCATTGCTTTGTAGCTGCTCCATGGCATGGATGACAATCGGCTCAACCCGCTCTGCTGCCTGCTTCGCGCTGTCATCCAATGCAGTTCTCAGGGAATTGGCGACGGAATCAGCCAGGGTCTGGTAGTGGCTGCCGACCGTATTGTGGAACTCCTGCTGGTTACGGGTCAGAGACTGTTCCAGTTGCTGGCCGAGCTGTTCCATTCGCTCCGTCATGTGTTCCATGGCTGTTGCCATCTCCGGCAGGGCTCTGGCCTGGGTTTCCAGTGCTTGGAACGCCTGCTGGCGTTGATGGTCAGCAGACAGGTGGTGCAGTTTTTCACGCAGGGCCGTATCCAGTGTGCGGGAGGCCTGTGCACGGTCTCGGCGGCTCAGCGTAGAGGCCAGCCCCAGCATGGCGGAGGCGGCTACACCGGCGATGGAGGTGCCAAATGCCAGGCTAAGCCCGGCGATGGGGGCGGCCAGCGCACTGCGGATGGCGCTGAGTTCGGTGCTGTTATCCAGGGCCGAGGCAGCGCCGCCAAGGGTCACGATCATGCCGGCAAAGGTACCCAGCAGCCCCAGCATCACCAGCAGGCCGGTCAGGTAGGGGGTGAGCTGGGGCCCAGGCAGGGCCGCGGCGTGGCCTTCGATGCGCCGCTGCGCCGGATACTGAAGCGGCTGGGGCAAAGTGTTCAGCCAACGGGAAACCTGGTCCTGGCTTTCCGGCAACTGGCCGACTTGCCCGGCCAACTGCCGGGTTTGCCGGCGAAAATTCACCAGCTCACCAAAACCCAGGCAATACACCGTGCCAATCAGACCGGTGAACGCCAGGGCCAGCAGGTCAGAACCAATAAAGCCGGCGCCAATCCAGCTCACGACAGCGAGGCCGATGGCGAACGCCAGGGTAAAGAACAACTTACTCATGGGGTGTTATTAACCTCATTGTGACAAGCTTCAAGCAGACCCAGAACCGGTTCCAGCCGAACGTCCAGTTCAGCGAGTAACAATGCCTGCGCTTCCTCGCAGTAACGGTGGAACCAGTCACCTGTTGCCTTGCCTGAGTTGTTGGGGTGTTCAGGGGATGTCTGTAAGGTTCGGAAACGTTGCTCCAGCACCTTGGATACCGTGGAAAAACACTGACTGGTGTAGCCGGCCATGGTGTGGTCGAACACCGCATCCAGCTCCGCCAGTCGGGCCAGGGTCTGGCTCTGGCCCTTCATGGACTTGCGGACTTTATCCCGCAACTGGCGACTATTGGCGGCGATCTTGCGCTGTAATGCCAGCCAGGCGTTTAACACCGGCTCAAACTCCGGCTCGCCTTCAAGTTCAAGGTCATCCGCCCAGGTGCGAACGCGGCGGACCAGCGCCCGGCGGGTAGTGGTCAGTTCGTCGGTCAGTTTCTCGACCACGGCGTCTTGCACCGGGCCCGGCTGCCGGGCGCGATAGGCGGTGGCGGCGTCCAGGGTCATGGTGTCGCCCAGGCCAAACAGCCGGCTCAGGCGCTCTGCAAAACAGGGCAGGGCGTCAGAAGCTGCAGGTGTGCCCAGTTGGGCCAGCTGTGCGAGCAGTTTGGATGAGTGGCCTGTTTGCGCCTGAGGCTGGTTCGGCATCCGTTCGGTGTCTCACTCCGTGTTCAGATCGGACTAACGTCAAAAAACGCTATTCTACTGGCTAAGGGGAGTGAATGATAATGACTGTGTGGTGAGAAAAACTCAGTTCAGGCCATAACGCCGGGGCCGCTCAAACCGATAGAAGCCCTCCTCTTCCTCGCGTGCAATGGTAGGTGCTGCGATGCCGAAGTGCTCTTCCCGCAAGCGGTTGAGTTCTGATTCCAGCTCTTCACCGGCCAGGCGCCGGGTAAGAACTTGTCGCTTCTCCATGTAAGCGTTCCCGTTCTGCCATTTCTCCTCCCGAAGCTGGTCCTGTTTTGCCATGCGCTCCAGCGCAGCCTCGGGATAGCCGAATTGCCGGCGCAGGTGGGTAATGGTTTGCTGTCGCTGATCCGGTGGTAACTGGTGTAAATGGCTTTGCACGCTGTCCAGGCTGAGCAGTGCGTGGCCCAGGGCGCCGGAGCCGGCGAATTGCCGGGTCATGTCGCTGCCGTAGATTTCCTCGGCACTAGTTTGGAGCTGGTGGGCCAGCTCGGTTAACTGGAGTTCCCCGGATTCCTCCAGATTGGTGACCACCTGCTGGAACCTTTGGGATTTCTCCTCCAGAAACGATGTTTCCTCCCCCCAGATCTGGCTGGCCAGGGCGCCAAACAGAGCTTCTCGTTGCTGCCAGAGTTCGGTTTCGCGCTGCAGTGGTGGCAGTGCCTGTAACCGAAGTTCGTTATCATCCAGCCATTCGTGATAAAGGTCCAGATGCGCCATCAGCGTGAGAATCTGTGCTGCCGTATCCGGGAAGGCGGTCTCAACGGCATCGCGGAACAGCTGGGCACCGTGGCCGGGGTCTGCGTCAATCAATTCCCGTCTCTCGTTATACAGTCGGGCCTGGGTTGACGGGTTGTGGATGGTTTTGCCGTAGGTCTCCAGGTATTTTACCGCCAGCTCCAGGGCCCTGTCCCGGGCCTGCCGCGCGGTTTCGTCATGCGGAGCGATAGTCTGCGCTTGTCTTGCTTCCAGGGCCTGAGCGCGCTTTTGAACGTCGGAGTTTCCAGCCTCCTGGGCTATGTAGATCCCGCCGGCCATGGTCAGCCCTGTAAATGCCGCGAGTACGATCCAGCTTTGAGCTCTCATGGTGTTCCTCAGGGTGTCGGGCGGCCCCGGTAAGAGGCCGCCCGGTGGTTACGGGGCTTAGAGTAGTGGCTGCAGTTTCGGCCAGATCAGGTCGGCGATTTTCCGCGAGCCGCTGTCGGCCGGGTGAATACCATCAAAGATGATGTCGCTGTCGTTAATCACGCTTCGCGGGTCAACAAAGGTGCAGTCAAGCACCGAGTTTCGGCAGGCCCGTGCCAGAGTGGCGTTGCCGTAGTCGACAGCCTCCTTCATATCTTTCAGGCGAAACAGCCCGTTCTTGGTGTAGTAGTAACCCAGAAGAACGCCGTTCTGTACCCCGGCTTCCGCCACTTCATTAAGAAAATCCACGCCTTCAACATAGATGTCATCAATGAAATCCCGGCATTGCTTGCTCAGCCGGCCGAAACGCCACCAGGGCGTTTTGCAGTTGTTGGAATTCAGGAAGATGGCAGGGATCAGGATATCGTTACCGCCAGCATCGCCCACCATGGTCTTGATATCCGGGTTGTCCGCTACCGCCTCCCGGAACTGATTTGGGATAGAAGGGGCAATCAGCTCGCCGGATAACTGGGCGCCAGACACGGTATAGCGCCGGAAGGTTTCACCGGCCTTGGTCTCCAGCTGGTTCTGGATCTCGCCAGACAAGGCAAAGATGGAATCACCAATAAAGACAACCTGATTGTTGTCGGCATCGGTCACCTTGTCGTTACTGAGCAGGTAGCCCAGTTCGCTACAACCGGTGAACAGGGCTGCCATCAACAGGGTAGCCAGGGCTCTGGTCAGGTTGGCGTTAAAAACAGCCTGCAGGTACGTTGGTTTTTTGTGATTGTTGTACATAGTGCAACTCCGTTTGTAAGGGATAGATACTCCAATTTCTGGTACTGCAGTATGAATAGTGGTCTGAAAGCCTGAGGTTTTGAAATGTCAGGACTGGTTAAAAATTGTCCTAATCGGCCAGCCTATGCCAGTTGTGAGCGGTGTCACGAAAGATGACGCGAGCGCACCAATATCGGCTTTGACCCAAAGCAACTCCCGAACATTCCCGCCTTGTATTTTCGGCGCCAGCGTCAACTATTAGGTATCAGAGCATTACCTTTGATCAGATGTGAGGAGCTCCATGGACTTCAAAGACTATTACGCCGCCCTGGGGGTGAGTGAGTCTGCCTCACCCGAGGACATCAAAAAGGCCTATCGCAAGCTGGCGCGCAAGTACCACCCGGATGTCAGCAAGGAAGAGAACGCCAGTGACAAGTTCAAGGAAGTCGGGGAAGCCTATGAGGTGCTCAAAGACCCTGAAAAGCGCGCCGAGTATGATCAACTGCGCAAGTATGGTGCCCGTGCTGACGGCTCGTTCCAGCCGCCTCCGGGTTGGCAGAGCTCATCCGGCTTTGGCGGTGGCGGCTATACCGAAGCTGATGCCCGGCAGTTCAGTGACTTTTTTGAAGAGATCTTCGGCGGTGGTCGTGCTGGCGGATTCTCCGGCGGCCCCCGCGGAGCCGGCTTTCGCCAGAGCAGATCCATGCGGGGCGAAGATGTGCATGCCCGTCTGGCCCTGTTTCTTGAGGAGGCGTTCCATGGCTGCGAAAAACAGGTGTCGTTCACCGTGCACGAACCGGATGACCACGGCCGGATAATCGCGCGCCGGAAGACCCTGAACGTCAAAATACCGGCCGGTATGCGCGAGGGTCAGCATATCCGCCTGAAAGGGCAGGGTGCGCCGGGTATGGGCGGCGGTGAGAGCGGGGATCTGTTTATTGAGGTAGAACTGGCGCCACATCCGCATTTTGCCGTGGAAGGCCCGGATGTTCTGGTCGCCGTGCCTGTGGCTCCCTGGGAGGCTGCGCTCGGTGCGACCATTACAGTGCCAACCATTGGTGGCAAGGTGAATGTGAAAGTGCCAAAGGGTTCCACCAGTGGCCGAAAACTCCGCCTGAAAGGCAAGGGCTTCCCGGGCAAACACCCCGGTGATCAGCTTGTGGTGTTGCAGGTGGCCATGCCGGAACAGCACACAGCCGAGGCCGAAGCGCTGTATGAGAAACTGGCCGAACTGGAAAAGAACTTTAATCCACGCAGCAAGTTGCACGTGTGAGCGGGGTGGGTATGACTAGCAAAGATCAGATCGTGACCGTGGAACTCACTGACGCCGGCAGCACCTTTACTCTCAGGGAGGTATGCGAGCGGGGCGATTGCCACGCCGAGTTCGTTATCAAGCTGGTGAGCTACGGCATCATCGCGCCGGTGGACGAAGTGCCTGAAGCACGTCAGTGGCAGTTTGACGTAGAAGCCCTGGCCCGTTTGCAAAAAGCCATGCGGTTGCAAAGAGACCTGAAACTCAACCTGCCGGGCTTGGCGGTATCTCTGGACTTGCTCGACGAAGTTCAGGACATGCGCAGAGAAATCGCTCGGCTTAACCAGCAGCTTCGACAACTGATGGACGAATGATTGCCCGGGGCAGTGTCAACAGCACTGCCCCCACCATCAATTCTTTCCCTGCTCCAGGGTCTGAATCTCCGCATAGATCTTCTCCGCCTCTTCCATCAGCGTTCCGTGACTGCGTAAGTCCCCGTTCCTTTGGGCGTGCAGTGCTTTGGCCAGTTTGTCCTCATACGCTTTTTGCAGTTTCTTCTTCGGGTCGCCTTTCAAAAATCCCAACATACTGGTCGCTCGGTTGCTGTGTTTATGCAAAGGTATACGGAACAGGCCCCGCAGAGTTCACCGTGGACTGACCGCAACATGATCAATGATCAAAATGGTAGACATTCAGAATGAACCACCTGGCCCACACCTTCCTCGCCCCGGACTCTCCGGAGGCCCGTGTGGGCAGTATCCTGGGAGACTTCTGCCGGGGTGTCAGGCTGGCAGAGTTGCCCGAACCGGTATTGCTGGGCGTGCGCCACCACCGGGCAGTGGATGCCTTCACCGACCGGCACCCGCAAGTGCGGGCCAGTAAACAGCTGTTCTCCAGCCAGCGCCGGCGCTTTGCCGGTGTGGCGCTGGATATTCTTTATGATCACTACCTGCTGCGGCATTGGCAGAGGTTCAGCGACGTTGATCATCACCGGTTTGTGCGGGGCGTGTATCGAGAACTGGCAAGCCACGAAGACATCATGCCTGCCCCCATGGTCAAAGTGACCCGTCGGATGGTTCAGCATGACTGGTTCGGTGCCTACGAAGACTTCGAGAACATCGGCTATGCCCTTGATCGCGTCGCCAGCAGAATCCGATTTGCCAATCAGTTCGCTGGCATCATCGAAGAAATCCGGGCTAACGATGAGCAGCTCGAAGCCCGGTTTCTCCAGTTCTTTCCGGAACTGCTTAACTTCGCCGAAGCAGAAACCGCCAGCCTGTCAGCCCAACCGTGAGCGTGCCTGCTGGTATTCCTCGTTAAGCCGGTCCACCAGCGCCTGAACACTCGGCACGTCGTGAATCAGGCTCACTCCCTGGCCGGCAGACCAGACGGTTTTCCAGGCCTTGGCCTCGTCATCCATGGGCTTGAGCTTCTCGCCGTAATTCACATCACCGGCCTGGTTCAGCTTCGCCATATCAAAACCGGCCGCCTCCAGGCTCTGGCGCATGAAACTGGCGGGAACGCCTGAAACCGCAGGAGTGTGAATAATGTCTGCAGAGACTGCCTCAATAATCATGTTCCGATAGGCATCCTCGGCCTCGGATTCCTCGGTATTGATAAACCGGGTACCCATATAGGCCAGATCCGCCCCCAGCGCCTGCGCCGCGAGCAGGTCTTCACCATGAGACAGCCCGCCCGCCAACAGAATCGTGCCGTCAAACACCTCACGAATCTCGTGCACCAGCACAAACGGGTTCACCGTACCGGCATGGCCACCGGCCCCGGCACTCACCGCAATAATGCCATCCACCCCGGCTTCCGCCGCCTTGCGGGCGTGCTTCTGATTGGTCACATCATGGAACACCAGCCCACCATAGCTGTGCACCGCCTCCACCACCTGGCTGGCCGCACCCAGTGAGGTAATCACCATCGGCACCTGGTGCTTCACACACAGCTCCAGATCCGCCTGCCAGCGGGGATTGGTGCGGTGCACCACCAGATTCACCGCGTAGGGCGCGGTAACCTTGTCGGGATGGGCCTGTTTCCATTGGTCCAGCTCCGTATTCATCTGAATCAGCCATTCCTCAAACCCCTCACTGCTGCGCTGATTCAACGCCGGGAAACTCCCGACCACGCCCGCCTTACAGCAGGCCAGCGCGAGCCGGGGTGAAGAAATCAGAAACATCGGTGCAGCAATCAGGGGTAATGACAGAGAATCTTTGAGCTGAACGGGCATTGGCATGGTTGGTCCTTGATTTTTATTGGAACTTTCTCAGGATATAGGGGATCTTAGCCTGCCCGGAGAACGTTGGACAATCGTTCCAACGGGTGACAGGACAAAACCAAAGGAGCCCACCATGGGTGAAGCAAAAAGACGCAAACAAACCGGCGCCCCCGCACCGCGTAAACACCGGAACAAAAAGCCGGTCATCATCGGCATCTCTGTTGCCACCATCGCCGTTGTCGCTGTGGCTGTCTACTTCCTGACACAACCGCCCAAGCCAACCTCCGAGGCATTACCGGTGGCCGCCCCCAACGCAGCAGACTTCCCGGCCTTCCTCGACCAGTACGGCATTTCCGCCGGCCCTGAGGATGCTCCTGTGGTTGTTCGCGAATTCGCCGACTACCAGTGCCCAGCCTGCGCCCGGTTCTCCTCAGCCAGCAAACGTCTGAAACAGGAATACGTCGACACCGGCAAAGTCCGCTTCGTCTACTTCGACCTGCCCCTGCGCCAACACCAAAACGCCGTCCCCGCGGCCCAGGCCGCCCGCTGCGCTGGTGACCAGGGCCAATACTGGGAGATGCACGACAAACTCTACGACGCCCAAAGCGAATGGAGCGGCTCCAACGATCCTGTAGCCACCTTCACCCGCTATGCTAACGGCCTCGGCCTCGAAGAACGCCGCTTCCGCCGCTGCCTGACCACCGAGCTGCACAAAGAAGCGGTAGAACAAAGCCTGCAAGTGGCCGTTCAAATGCGCGTCACCAGCACCCCGACAGTGATGGTAGACAACATCCAACTAACCCGACCGGGTTGGGGACAGCTTTCCGCAGTGGTGGAGCGGGAATTGAACAAAGTAAACAACTAACGAGCCTGAGCCATAAGTGCCGGACGGCAACCTGAGAAGTTAGCCACTGGGTGGGGAGGGCTTTACAAAAGCCTGCGGAGCCATGGATGGCGGAGCGGAGCGTACAAGGACGTATTCACAGCGTCTTTTGTAAAGCCCTCCCCACCCAGTGGCGGGAACGCGGGCCCCCAGAACACCGAAACGCGCAATCTGCGCATATCCCGAACTTGCACCCAAACCCCAGTTGGTTAAACTTTGCCCCCTAACGGCCAACCCCGTGACAATCATCAAACCATGCTCCGGATTTACGATCCGGCCCGCAGGAGAAACCATGAGCAACGAAATAGTCGTCTGCGCACTCTACAAGTTCGCAGTCTTGAATGATTACAAAGACCTACGCCAGCCCCTGCTGAACCTCATGCTGGACAAAGACGTCCACGGCACCCTGCTGCTGGCACGGGAAGGCATCAACGGCACCATCGCCGGCAGCCGCCAGGGCATCGACGCCATCAAAGACTGGATCGCCAGCGACGAGCGCTTCGACGGCGTGGACTACAAAGAATCCTTTGTAGACATACAGCCGTTCAAACGCACCAAGGTCAAACTCAAAAAAGAAATCGTCACCATGGGCGTCGAAGGCATCGACCCCAAGCGAGTGGTTGGCACCTACGTTGACCCCAAAGCCTGGAACGACCTCATCTCAGACCCCGAAGTACTGCTGGTAGACACCCGCAACCAGTACGAGGTTGAGATTGGCACCTTCAAAAACGCCGTCAATCCGGCCACTGACACCTTCCGGGAATTTCCAGAGTATGTGAAACAGAACCTGGATCCCAGCAAACACAAAAAGGTCGCCATGTTCTGCACCGGCGGCATCCGCTGTGAAAAATCCACGGCGTATCTGAAAGAACAGGGTTTTGATGAGGTGTACCACCTCAAAGGCGGCATCCTCAAATACCTGGAGGAAGTACCCCAGGAACAGAGCCTGTGGCAGGGCGAGTGTTTCGTATTTGACGACCGGGTAACCGTCAACCACAGCCTCGAGCGCGGCGATTACGACCAGTGCCACGCCTGCCGCCGGCCGATTACCGAAGAAGACAAGCAACGCCCGGAATACGAACAGGGCGTTAGCTGCCATCAGTGCATTGAATCACTGACAGAAGAACAAAAAGCCCGGTTCAAGGAACGCGAGCGCCAGATGCAACTGGCCCGGGAACGCGGAGAGGCGCACGTGGGCGGTGAAGCCGCCCGCGTTATTGCTGAGCGGAAGGCCCGAAAGAAGGCCGAAAGGGAAGAGCAGGCCCGCAAAAGTCTGGAGGGGGAGAAAGTTCGTAAGGTTGTTAACAACTGAAAACTAACCCAACCAAGGAGATAACATGGGTATCAGAAGACCGCTGGTCATTGCGTGCATGGCCTTGGCCCCAATGGCCCAGGCCCAGGACAGTCAAAACTGGAAAGGTGAGGCTGAGCTCGGTGTGCTGGTGACATCCGGCAACACAGAAGAAACCAAGGTGAACGGCCGCCTTGGATTGCAATACGAGACCCAAACCTGGCGCAACACCGGTGAATTCAGCTCCCGTTACGCAGAGAGCGAGGACCAGACCACGGCTGAGGAATACAAGGCAGCCCTTGAAGCGGACTACAAGTTCGATGATCAGCAATACTGGTTCGTGCGCGGCTCCTATGAAGACGACCGGTTCTCAGGGTATGACTTTGAATCCACTCTCACCACTGGTTATGGCAACCGTGTTTGGCAGGCTGGGGACCGGTCCTTCCTGGACCTTTCGGTGGGAGGCGGTTATCGCTACAACAAACTCAAGGAAGACAATGCCGATGGGCGTGACGTGGAAGAAGAAGCTATCGCCCGCCTGGCTGGTCAGTTCGATTACGCGTTGTCTGACACCTCCCTGTTTCGTCAGAAACTTAGCACTGAGATTGGTCTGGATGATAACAACACCATCAGCCAGTCCGAAACCTCGCTGCAGAGCAACATTGTCGGTAGCTTGTCCATGAAGGCTGCGTTCCGGGTAAAGCATGTGTCTGATGCACCTGCCGGCTCAGACAAAACCGACACCGAGACCTCGCTCTCGCTGCTGTACGGTTTCTGATTCTGGAATCCCGAACCCAAAAAAAAGGGGCAGATGGTCAAACCATCTGCCCCTTTTGTTATCCTGCACCTCAAACGTTGTTCCGCAGTCCCAGCTCATCGGGATAAGGTGTCAGGTACTTCTGGGTGTGCAAATAATCCACCGGCTCCTTACGCTGGGCCAGTCGAAGCAGCGTCATCGGCACCACCAGGGGAATTTCGCCGCGACGGTAGGCTTCAATCTGCTCCAGCAGCACCGCTTTTTCTTCCGCTGACATCCCGTCTTTCAGGTAGCCCAGCAGATGCTGCATGGCATTCACGTGAGAACCCCGGCTTACGCGCTGGGTCATGGCTTCCATAAAACCGTGAATGTAGCGATCCGCAATCTGCGCCAGCGGCTCGGCTTTCAGATCGGCCAGCATCGGGCCAAGCTGCCGGTAAATCTTTTCTGAGTGGGCCAGCAGCGTGAACTTGTGGCGTTGATGGAACTCGAGCAGCGACTGCTTGGTGAGCTTGTCGCCGGCCACGTTTTGCATCCAGTCGTCGTAAGAGAACACACGCTCAATAAAGTTCTCTCGCAACATGTCATCGTGCAGGCGGCCTTCTTCCTCTACCGGCATCAACGGGTAGGCCTTCATCAGCGCCTCGGCAAACATGCCACGGCCATCCCGGTGCAGGAAATTGCCTTCAGCGTTGTGAATCTTGATGCGCTCCATGCCGCAGCTCGGCGATTTGGCCATCAGGATGTAGCCGCGCAGGTTCGCCAGGGAGGGCATCACCTCGGCAATGAAGTTTTGCATACCTTCGGTGTGGTCTTTGGTGCCTTTGCTTTCCACCAGGTGAAGGCCGTCTTCATGCTCCCGCAGGTGAATGGCGGGCCGGGGAACACCAAGGCCAGCCTCAAGTTCCGGGCAGATAGAGCGGAACTCGAAGTGCTTTGCCAGCACCTGGGTGCAGTAGCGGGAATGTTTGTGGCCGCCGTCGTGCCGAACTTCCTTGCCCAACAGGCAGGTGCTGATGCCAACCGGTATACCGCTCACAGGACTCTCCAATACGCAAAAGTGACGTTACTGATACCGCTTACGTACAATCAGTGTAAACCGATCAGGGCAACCTACCCAAGGTGATTACGAAGAGCGTTTCCCGCGTTTCTCCCGGGCCGCAAGACTGGTTGCGTAAATGCCCCGGACATCCCGGGCAAATTGCTCGATGGAATAATCTGCGGCAAACGCCCGGGCTTTGTCAGACAGCTCGGTGCGCAGGTCGTCGTTCTCCAGCAGCTGTCGGGCTTTCTCAATCCAGCGGGCCTGGTTTTCCGGAGTCTTGTAACCGTTCAGGCCATCCCGAACCACGTCTTCAATGCCACTAGAGCGAACCGCCACCACCGGCAGCCCGGCAGACATGGCTTCCAGAATCACCATACCCTGGGTCTCTGATTTGGAGGCAAACAGGAAAGCGTCGCCAAGGTTGTACCAGAGCGCCATCTCCTCCGGCTGAATCGCCCCCACCAGGGTGAAGTACGAGCCCAGTTCCAGGCTGTCGATTTTCTTCTGCAGCCGATCCCGCTGGTGGCCGTCGCCAATCATCAGGAAGCGGAACGGTACGTTGCTTTCCTTGCGCAGCCGGTCGATGGCTTCAATCATGAAGTCGATGTTCTTCTCGTTGGAAAGCCGTGCCACGCTGATGAACACTTTTTCGTTGCCCAGCCCCAGCTTGTCCCGAAGAGCGTCCAGCGCGGAGGCTTCCACAGCCTGAAAACGCTCGTACTCGATACCGGTGGGCTGCACGAACGTGGGGGTAGTCACCCCGATCATCCGCAGGTATTCCTCGGTGGAGTAAGTCGGCACAATCACGCCATCGCAGCGGTTGGCGAAGCGTTTGATCAGGGCGTGGGAAATCAGGTTTCGAAACAGCATCCCGGGCAGGGGCACAAAGTGGGCGTAGTGCTCCAGCCGGGTGTGGTAGGTGTAGATGGCGGGAATACGCAGCTGGCGGGCCATGAACAGCCCCAGACTGCCGAGCCAGAATGGATGATGCAGGTGGATCACATCCGGCCGGAAGGCCCGCACCTGCTTGCGGATACGGGCAAGGAATATATTGGCCAGGCGGAATTCCCGCTTCTCGCCCATGGCCAGCAGTGATGGCACCCGCACCACGGCCTCTTCCCGGTCCGGCTGGTCGCGATACCGGGGCGCGACAATCTGAGTGCTGTCCCCCAGATGTTCCAGGCCCTGGCGCAACCGTTCAATGGAAATGGGCACCCCACCGATGAAGGGCAGGTAATTGTTGGTGAACATAGTGACCCGCAACGGCTTTTCCAGCCAAGGAGTGGGGTCAAGGTCATAATCAGGGTAGTAATCCTTGCCGATGAAAATGATCTGGTAAAGCTTGATGGTCAGGGCCACAAACACCGCGACAATCAGGATGAAATTCAGGTAGCCGGTATAGAACAGCGAATACACGAAGAACCATAAACTCTCCAATCGCTTCCAGGCCGGATGCTGGCCCACTTCCAGGCGCTGCATCTGGTAGCTCACGTCGCCGTCTGGTGTTACCCGAACGTCAACGTAGTGGTAAAAGCTATCTTCCGTGTTCAGTACCAGTCCACCGGCGCCCCCGGTGGTGATGTACGGGGTGCCATCCACGACCTGCTCATCAAAGAGCGACAGGTTGGCGGAGAACACCAGATCGATGCCTTGCTCCCGAATCAACTGCATCAGCTCGTCCCGGAAGGCCGGGGGCTGCAGGTAGTCGTCCTCGCCGTCGAAGAAGGCCGGAGTTTCCGGTTGTAGAAGCGGGTGGCCAATAAACAGTATGTGGGCATTGCTGGTGTCGTGGGCCAGAAGGTCACGGAGCCAGCGCATCTGCCAGCGCCAGGGTGTTTTGCCGGTGCTGTCCAGGAAGATCAGTCGGGTATTGCCGGCCCGCACGCTGTAGAAGTGGGGCCCGAAATGATCATAAAACCGGAAACTGCCAAAATCCTCGTATTCGTGGGGGCCGAAGGTAAGCAGGTAGGGGACCTCCAAGTGGCTCAGGGTGCCATACAGCGCCCGGTATTTGTCTTCGCCGCCACCACTCACGGCATTGCCTGAGGACACCAGAAAGTCTACGCCCGCCTGGTTCAGGGTCGGAATAAACCGGCGCTCGAAAATCCCGACGGAATTGTTGATGTTGCCCACCACCGCAAAACGGATGCCGGAGCCCGGGGGCGTGCGTTCGTGGATGCGTTCAACCTGCTCGCTGTGCAGGGCCTCAAAGTCCTGTTTGAAGAAATTCAGGTATACCTTGTAGCCCACCAGGGCTACCACAATGGCCAGGCACAGGTAGAACAGCACTTTAAGCGGGTTGCGACGGATCATTCCGGCCTCCGGTGGCTTTTGATCAGCTCCCTCTGCATCACCAGCAAGCCGATGATCATGCCCAGATAAATGGTGAGAAAACGCCAGGCAATGGTAACCAGCACCAGGTGATTGCCCGACAGGATATCCCGGAAGAAGCTGCCAAACACACCCTCCGATATGCCTGAGGCGCCGGGCGTGGGAGAGAAATACATAATGAAGGTGGTAACCACCAGTAAGCCAAGGGTGGTCAGGTAATCTGCCTCGTAGCCGAGGCCATGAATCAGCAGAGCCGGAAAGCTGAACAGGCTGAGCAGGAACACGGCGGTGAATAACACCGACAAAATCACGTCTCGCGGAGCGCCCCGAAGGTACTCACTGAAGCACAGGGCGAACCTTAGCATTTCGCGGCGCAGCTTGAACTGCCAGCGATCATGCCGGCGGTGGTTGATCAGGTGCGACTTATGCAGGCCCGCAACAAAGGCGCTCAACGGCAGGATCAGCCAGCGAGTCCGGAACAGCAGCACGGCGAAGAACCCGAGATAGAGCGATACAAACACAGCCAATGCGGTACCAATGCCGGATGACCAGATGCCGCCGTCCAGGGCGTTCAGGGTCAGCAGGAATATGGGCGTCAGAGAGAAAATGAACACCACCGCGAGCACCGTGCGAATGGTAGTGGCTGCAGTGGCCCGGGCCACGGGCACCCCATGGCGGGTGAGGTACCAGATCTGGGCAAACCCGCCACCGGTGGCCATGGGCGTTACGTTGGAGAAAAACAGGTTAATGAACACCAGCCGGAAGATCTTGCGCAGTGGCAGCCGGTGCCCCAAAGCCCTGAGGGTGTAATGCAAACGCAGCCCATCAGCCATGAAGTAGATCAGCAGCAAGGCAGCGACCGACAACAGCAACATGGGAGAAAGCAGGCGATCGTCGAACTGTAAACTGCGACCGGCGAAGCGGTCGTACACCGTAAACAGGCCGGCGCCGGTCATGGCTAAAAACAACAGAGCGAAGGCCGTGAGCCGTCGCCAGGAAGTCCGTTTCTGGTAGTCGCTGTCAGTGCTATTGGTCATGCTCTGCCCGTCTGTTAGTGGCGGGCAGTGTACCTTGTGCAGGGCAGTGGTTGTCCAGTTTGCCTCAGTGGCCGTACACCATCATGGTGGTGTCACTGATGACAAAATCCGTGAACTGAACCGAGCCAATACCGGTGCCGCCTACCTTGAACACCGGCATGTCGATGTCGGCCCGGAACTCCACCTCATGGATAGACAAGCCTTCCTTGCCAGAGGTTGCGCCGGTGCCGCGGGATAGCTTGGCGGTGGCGTGGGCCATGCCGAAATGGCCGAGGGTGTCGTTGCCCCTTCGGTTATGAATCTGAAGGCCTTCTATGCCCACGGCGGCAAAGTTGAAGATCAGGATCACATCAGCGGCATCCCAGTCCAGGCTGCCGTCGGTCACCTCAAAATGGGTGTCGAGCTGCAGTTCCGAGCCGGAAACGGTATTGCCATTGGCCAGGGTGCGGGTAGAGCTGCTGCCGTTACGGATGACGAGATCCGTAGGGCCGATATAGCCCTGAAGGTTAATGTCTGAAAACAGGTTGGTACTGCCTTCCGTGCCGGAGGTGGTGATGCTGTCGATGGCCAGCTCAAAATCCACCGCTTTGAGGTAATCGTCCAGGCTGGTCGGGTCGCCGTAATCGGTGGCGCCAAGGTGAATCACTAAATCACCACTGTTGAACTGCTTGCCAAAACTGCCGGCCACGGAATACTTTGCCAGGGCATCGGCGACATCCGGATTGCTGGTGTCCAGCAGGCCCGCGTTGGCGCGCCGGGCAATCTCGGAAAAGCCGTGTTCCAGCACCTCGCCCTCACCGGCGATGTCGATGGTCAGCTTCAGGTTATCCAGTACGGTGTCGTTGTGGCCGGACAGCCTAAGGCCGTTAACGCTGAGCGAGCCTTCGTCGGTCCAGGTCAGCCGGTCGATGCTGAGTTTGGTTTCCAGTTCGATGGACACGCCAGCCTGGCCGGTAACAGACGCCATGGCGGCGTCATCCAGCGGGCGAAAATCCGCCAGTGCCGTCGCTGGCAGGAGTGAGATGGCGGCAATCGCGCCGGCCAGTGAGGATCTGCTGGTCAATGCGGTGTAAGAGAACATAAGGGCCCCGGATTCCGTTCGGCATTCTTGTTGTTATTCAGAGGCCGGAGCGTTCAGCTTCAGGCTCTCTGACGGGCCGCAGGGACAGCAGGACCAAGGCTGCGGTGGTTAATAGTTACACAGTGTTACTTTATGCCGGTGTCCTGAAAGGATCTGTGAGACCGATCACACCCTGAACAGCAGAGCGTGGAGCCTCAGCTCAGGGCCTGTCGAATCAGCTGTTTCTGGTGCTCGGCAAATCCGCGAATCAGCGCCTGGGCCTTGTCGGCGTCTCTGGCCAGGACTGCCTGGGGAAGTTCTGAGAAAAACTGACTGGTCTGGGCCAGCCCCTGTCGATATCGCTCAGCACTGAGATAGTACGCGCGGCTGACCGCCGGTTTGAAGTTGGAAAGGGCTTCCGTCAGGTATGGGTTGTCCACCACTTTGCAGCAGGCTTCCATCACCCCGAAACTGGCCTCGACCATTGCGGTAATGTCGGCGGCCGGTTGCTTCACCTGTTCCACCACCCGGGCCACCGCGTCCAGCATCATCGGCTTGTCCGATTCCTGCCAGCGTTCACACAGGCGGGCAGCCAGCATCATCAGCAGGTGCATATACACGTCATACAGTTCCGAAGCGTAATCGGCATTCAGTTTGGTGGCAGAGGCGCCTTTGCGGGGTGTGATTTCCACCAGGTGCCAGCGCTCCAGGGTATACAGCGCTTCCTTCACCGATGCCCGGCTGACTTTCAGTTCGTTCGCCAGGGTGGCTTCCTGAATACGTTCACCGGGGCGGATCTGCCCGGTCATGATGCGTTCCGCCAGGTAGTTGGCTATCTGCTCCGCCAGGGTGTTGGGCACCTGAAAATCCATAAGGGCTCTCTGAACAGGTTGAACGATCCGGCTGGCCAAAGAGGGCAGTACGCCGGCAGATGGTTGAACGCGCATGAGTTTATCACAGCCTCTTGATGGATGGATTCAGCCCCGTGCGGGGCGGGTGTTTCGTGACAATTGTCAAAAAATAACCAGAACAATACTTGACGACTGATATATTGTAGGACAATAATGCAGAAAAAGTAAGACTGTTATTCACATCCCGATACAACGTTCTACAACAATAGGGGGCTACCATGAGCTCACGTCTGATCACCTGGAACACCGAGGCTGGCCGCCGCCGGGTTCTGATTACCCTGAAAAAATACAGCTACCTGATTGCCATGATTCCCCTGGTACTGCCACCGTTGCTGCTGGCGGCCGGGGAAAGCACCGGCCTGATCAATCTGTTTGCCTGGGGCGTGCCGGTGGTGGTGTTCGGCATCATTCCAGTGCTGGACATGCTGCTCGGCAAAGACGCCCTGAACCCGGATGAGCAGGATGATGTGCCCAGGCTGAACCAGGAAAAGTTCTACAAGGTGATTACGCTGGGCTGGGTAGCCGCCTACGCCGTGTTGCTGGCCTGGAGCATGGTCACCCTGGCCTCCGGCGTATTCAGCGTTGCCGGTGCCATTGGTTGGGTGGTGTCCATCGGTATTGTCGGCGGTTTGGGCATCAACGTTGCCCACGAGCTGATCCACAAAGATGGCAAGCTGGAACCCTGGGCCGGTGGCTTTCTGTTGTCACTGGTGTGCTACGCGGGCTTCAAGGTGGAGCACTTGCGGGGCCATCACGTTCATGTGTCCACGCCGGAGGATGCTTCATCCTCACGCTACAACCAGTCCCTGTACAATTTTCTGCCCCAGGCCTACGTGCGTAACTTCTCCAACGCCTGGAAGCTGGAAGCCGAGCGCCTGAAGCGCAAGGGGCAGGCACCTGTGAGCTGGCGTAATGAGCTGATCTGGTGGTACGGCATCAGCCTGCTGGCTCTGGTGGCCTTCACAGTTGCGTTCGGCTGGCTCGGCGCCGCCTTCTTCCTGGGCCAGAGCTTTATCGCCTTTACCCTGCTGGAGATCGTGAACTACCTGGAACACTACGGCCTGCACCGCCGCAAGCTGGACAACGGCCGCTACGAGCGAACCACGCCGGAACACAGCTGGAACAGCAATTACTTCCTGACCAACGTGTTCCTGTTCCAACTGCAGCGCCACAGTGACCACCACGCCTTTGCCAAGCGGCGTTACCAGGTGCTGCGCTACCACGACATTGCACCGCAGCTGCCCGCCGGTTACGCCACCATGGTGGTGCTGGCCTGCATCCCGCCCCTCTGGCGCAAGGTAATGAACCCAAGGGTAGAAGCCTACTACCAGGGTGAAGAGCACCAGCTTACTTCCTGAGAGCCCTCTCAATAGCTCCGGCCTGCTTGGCCGGGGCGCTACCGCCTTCAGAGTGTCTCTGGAGAATGCCGGGGTAACACCCGGCCTTAAAGCCCCGTGAATGCGTCTCTGGTTCACGGGGTCTTTTTTTACCCTTGAAATCCGGGGAGGAGGCACGCAGGTATATTGGTTGAACCCTCAATCCGATAAGGACACTCGACATGCCCAAGCATTTCGAACAGGCACCGGGCCTGTATGACGCCCCGGTTCCCGAGACCGAAGGTTACGTTTTCAACCAGACCATGATGCGCATCAAAGAGCCCGAGCGCTCCATGGACTTCTACACCCGCGTGATGGGCATGCGCCTGGTGCGCAAGCTGGACTTCCCGGAAATGAAGTTCACCCTGTATTTCCTGGGCTACCTGGACGACAAGCAGGCCCAGTTCGTGCCCAACGACGACGCCCACCGCACCACCTTCACCTTTGGCCGGGAAGCGATGCTGGAGTTGACCCACAACTGGGGCACGGAGAACGACGCGGATTTTGCCTACCACAACGGCAACGACCAGCCCCAGGGCTTTGGTCATATTGGTGTGGCGGTACCGGATGTGTACGCCGCTTGTGAGCGCTTCGAGAAACTGGGCGTGGAGTTTGTGAAAAAGCCGGACGACGGCAAGATGAAAGGCCTGGCCTTTATCAAAGACCCGGACGGCTACTGGATTGAAATCCTGCAGCCGAACATGCTGGAGAAACAGCGCAAAGACGGTTGACCAGGTATCGCCCCGGCGTCAGTCTGAACGACTGCTGCCGGGGGCGTTGCCATAACGGGAAGCCACAATAACCGCAATGGTCAGTATCAGAGCCCCGGTAATCCCGATGGGCCCCAGCACCTCCCCCAGAATCAGCCAGGCCAGAAGTGCCACAAACAGCGGCTCCAGTGTCACGATGATGCTGGACAGCGTGGCCGGCGTGGTCTTCATACCCCCGAAGAAACACAGGTAGCCAATGCAGGTTGGCACCACGCCGATGTACAGCACCATCAACCAGTGGGACAGCCCCAGGCTGGCCATTCCGGCAAAGCCACCGGTAAGCGCCACTATCGGCAATAGCAGAAGGGCAGCGGTCAGAAAACAGATAAAGGCGGTTGTGAACACCGGGGTGCCGGCGGAGTTGTAGCGACTGGTGAGAGTAAAACCGGTGTATACCGCGGCAGCCAGCAGTGCCATCAATATACCTGCCAAACGCAGGCTGCCGGCGGTATCCATATCGCTGACCACCAACATGCCGGTCCCGATGATCGCTGCAACCGCTGCGGTTAGCGTCAGTATGCCGGGTTTTTCACCCAGCAGTGGCGCTGCCAGAATGGCGACCAGTACCGGCGGCAGACATAACGAAATCAACGTAGCAATACCGGCGCCGGTAAGGTCGACGGCCACCAGATAACTGCCTTGATAAAACGCCTGGAACAACCCCATTGCTGCTAATGGCAATAGGGCCTTGGCGCTGAGCCCGCGCAATGAGCTACCGGCGACCTTCTGGCCGGGATGCTGTAATTCCAGCTGTTCCCGCCGCATCAACAGGTAGAAAAACGGCAGCGCAACCACCAATCGCAACAGCGCAAGCGTAAGGCCGGTAAGTTCTGTGCCAGTAAACAGGAATTTGGCAACAATGCCGGTGGTACCCCAAAGCAGGGCCGCAAACGCGATAAGTAAAGCGCCATGAAACATGAAACTGGCCAACCCAATGAATGTAAAGCCAAAAAGGGTAACAGTGGCTGGGGAGTGGCGCTATAGGGGAAAGAACGGGCAGCCAGGGCTGCCCGGAAGGCTTAGTGCTTATTCTGCAGACAGCCGATCGGCATTGCGCTCAACGGTGCGTGCGCCGATGCCTTTCACGTTGGCCAGATCGTCCACAGACTGGAAGGGGCCATTTTCACGACGGTAAGCCACAATGGCCTCGGCCTTGCTCTCGCCAATACCGTTCAGGGTAGCCAGCGTGGCAACGTCCGCCTGATTGATATTGATGGTGGCTGGCTGTTCAGCGTGGGCGAAGCCTGTGGCCAGGGAGAACAGCAGAACGAGGGTAGCCAGAATGCCTGTGTGTTTCATCGGAGAACTCCTTTTTCTAGACGTTACTATGTGACGTCAGGAGCAACAAACCTGGGGTGTGGTCAATGGGTTGGAGCGATGAGAGAAACGGTAAAACGGTAGGCTGTGTAAGTGCACGGAACGGGAC
The DNA here is from genome assembly GCF_040547575.1 of Marinobacter sp. MBR-99. Taxonomy (NCBI): domain Bacteria; kingdom Pseudomonadati; phylum Pseudomonadota; class Gammaproteobacteria; order Pseudomonadales; family Marinobacteraceae; genus Marinobacter; species Marinobacter sp. MBR-99. The sequence continues at coordinate 183,097 of NZ_JBEPPY010000007.1, forward strand.
CACAGTCCGTGTAGTCCCCAAATTCCGTGGCTGACCCCTGCCTGATCCATCAGGCGCGCATCATCCTGAGCACTTCGTCCTTGCAGTCGTCCCTGTAAGCCCTGTTCCATCGGGCAACTCCGGTTCCGTGGAGTTTCCATCCCTGAGCCAACGTCCGTGCTGGCTTGTCATCCCTGACAGTGCTAATTCTACGCCTGGCCGGATCATTAAGAATCGGACATCTGCCTGTTGGTGTGTGCGATATTTCCTACAGCGCTGTGAGATTGCCGGTGAACCTAAGTTCATTGTTTCACGGGGCTTTTCTGGGCAATTTCTTGCCCGCCACGATGGGCTTCGGCGGCCTCTTTTATGCGTTCCATGGTGATTTCACGAACCGCTTTCTGGCTGGAGCGGATATGCCGGGTGAGCCGGTCCGCGGCATCGGTGGCATGGCCGGTGCGCAGCGCCTCCAGAATCTGTGAGTGTTCGATGTAGGTGGCATCCACCCGGTCGTCCCGTGTGAAATCCAGCCGCCGGATAATCCGCAGGCGGTCGGTAATCTCCCGGTGAATGCGGGTCATTTCCCGATTGCCGGCCGCGGCCACCAGGTCACAGTGAAAGCTCTCGTCCAGCGCCCGAACGGTACTGCCCACGGCTCGCTCGGAGGGGTGGTCCGGGTTCCAGATGGCAATCAGGGTGCGCAGGGTTTGTGGCTCCTCGGGCAGGGCGCAGATTTTGTGCATGGCGGCCCGTTCGAGGGTGATTCGCAAGTCGTAGAGTTCCTCCACCTGCTGAAAATCAAAGGGCTTAACCTGCCAGCCGCTGCGAAACAGGACATCGACGTAGCCTTCCCGCTGCAGTCGGTAAAGGGCCTCGCGCACCGGTGTCCGGCTGGCATTCAGGCGAGCACCCACGTCGCCCTCGCTGAATTTGTCTCCGGGAATCAGGCGGAACTCAAAAATATCGTCCTTCAGGGCTTCGTATACCCTGTCTGCCATGGAGGCTTTTCTTTTGGTGTTTGTCGCCATTTTCGAGTTTGCCCTCTTTTAAAGATGCGGGAGGCCTGTTGATTTGGAGTTAGGCTCTGGGCGCGGCTATCGGGGAGGCTGTTCAAAAGACGCCGTGAACCCATCCGTGGGGGCTTGAGCGCAGCATCCCTGCTGCGCACACTTTTGAACAGCCTCCCCGATAGCCACGCCCAACTCCCTATGCCTGTTAGAGGCCTCTGCCGAGAAAGTGGAGCTGGCGCGTGATTCCACATCGAGTTTCAGGCAATCGTAATCGGTTTTTTAGCCGCAATCACTGGAGCCAACCAAGCCGCTGTGCGGGAACCCCTCCACAGACTGTGCGCAGCATGGATGCTGCGCTCAAGCCCCCATGGGTGAGGCAAGCGTTTATGAAGCGAAGCTTCATGCGCAGCCGAACGACAGCAATCTATGATTGCTGGCCGGACCCGCTTGCGGGGGTTCACGGCGTGTCTGTGGAGGGTGTCCCGCACAGCGGCGCCGCCACCCAAATAGCAGGCCAGCACCAAAAGCGCCGATCTCCCAAACCCGAAACCAGCAACCGTAATCAAACTTCGATGCTAAGCAGAGGCTCCCCGGGAGTAACAGACTTACCAGGCTCCACATGCATAGCACTGATGGTGCCAGACAACGTCGCACTCACCTCGAACTCCATCTTCATAGCCTCTACGATCACCAACGGATCACCCTCCGCCACCGTATCCCCCGGCTTCACCAGGCACTTCCATATATTCCCCGCAATCTCCGCGCTCACCAACTCCCCAAACCGCTCCAGGTCTGAGGTATCCGGTTTTGGCGGGGCCTTGGCCAGGCGGTCGAGTTCTTCGGCTTCGCTTTCCTTCCACAAAGCCACCTCTTTAGCGTAGGCCGCCTGCTGGAGTTTGCGGAACTCGGCAATGGAGTTTTCGTTGGCGTCCAGGAAGGCCTGGTGGGATTTCAGATCGAAGGTTTCCTCTTCGATTTTGATCTCCAGCTTGCCGGCGCGGAACTGGTCTCGCATTTCGGTCAGTTCGTCTTCTGTGACCGGGTAGTAGCACACCTGGTCGAAGAACCGTAGCAGCCAGGGCGAGTCTTCGGCGAATTGTTTGTTTTTCAGGTATTTGTTCCAGATCGGCAGGGTTCGGCCCACCAGCTGGTAGCCGCCGGGGGAGTCCATGCCGTAGATGCACATGTAGATGCCGCCGATGCCTACGGTGCCTTCAGCGGTGTAGGTTCTGGCCGGGTTGTATTTGGAGGTGAGCAACCGGTGGCGTGGGTCCAGGGGCACGGCGCAGGGGGCGCCGAGGTAGACGTCTCCCAGGCCCAGCACCAGGTAGCGGGCGGAGAAGAGTACGTCTTTTACGTCGTCTCGGCTGGGCAGGCCGTTGATGCGTTGCATGAAGTCGACGTTGTTGGGCAGCCAGGGGGCGGTGTCTCGCACGGACTGGCGGTATTTCTCCACGGCTTCCAGGGTGGCGCTGTCTTCGAAGGCCATGGGCAGGTGGATGACCCGGCTGCGCACTTTCAGTTCGTCTGTGGGTGGCAGGGTGGCTTCCAGGTCCAGCAGGTAAGTCATCAGCGCTTCCTGGGACAACAGGCGGGCGTCGTACCTTAGCTGGAGGGAGCGAACGCCGGGGGACAGTTCCAGCAGGCCGTTGGGTTGTACATCGGCGATGGCTTCCATCAGCGCGTGGATGCGCATGCGGGCGCCCAGATCCAGCACGTTGGCGCCGTATTCCAGCAGGATGTACTGGTCACCGGCCTGGCGGTAGGTGACTTCCGGGCGGCCGTCGGTTTCGTCCAGGTGCGCAAGGGTGGTGGCGGACAAACCATTCAGCGGGGCCAGATCCGGCGCTACCAGGGTCACCGCCGGCGGGGCCATCAGGCTCTTGATGGCCAGTTCCTGGCGTTCGGCCAGTTGTACTGCGGTGTCGTTATCAATCGCCATAAACCGGATGGTGTCGCCGGGTTTTACCTGGCCCACTTTCCACAACTCGGCCTTGGCGATGGTGACCGGGCACACAAAGCCGCCCAGGCTGGGGCCGTCTTTGGTGAGGATAACGGGCATATCGCCGGTAAAGTTGATGGAGCCGATGGCGTATTCGGTGTCGTGGATGTTGGACGGGTGCAGGCCCGCCTCGCCGCCGTCTTCTCGGGTAAATTCCGGTTTCGGGCCATTCAGGCGAATGCCCAGGCGGTTGGAGTTGTAGTGCACTTCCCAATCCTGCTCGAAGAACTTCTCGATGGATTTTTCCGAGAAGAAATCGGGGGCGCCGTGGGGGCCATAGAGCACGCCGATTTCCCAGTGGTTGGGGTAGTCCGGGATCAGGTCCGGGTCGGCCGGGGCGGGGTCGTGGGTTGGCCCCGGGGTGGTGCAGGCGGGCAATTCCAGCTGGCTGATGCCCAGCATGTCGCCGGGGCGCAGGGGCCGGCCGCCGTGGCCGCCGAACTGGCCCAGGGCGAAGGTGGAACGGCTGCCCAGGTACACCGGCACATCAAAACCGCCGCGCACCGCCAGATAGGTACGGCAGCCCTTGATGGCCTTGCCCACGGCCAAGACCTGGCCGGCTTTGACGGTGATGGGTTTCCAGAATTCCACCGCTTTGCCATCCAGGGTGGCATCCGTCAGTGCGCCAGTCAGCGCAACCACAGAGTCCTTGTGGAACTTCAGGCTGGGGCCGATCAGGGTGGCTTCCAGGCCGGCGGCGTCGTTGTGGTTGCCGACAATCCGGTTGGCGATGCGGAAGGCGTAGTCGTCCATGGGGCCACTGGGCGGTACACCGATGTTCCAGTAACCCACACGGCCGGGGTAGTCCTGCACGGTGGTGTAGGTACCGGGTTTCAGTACCTCCGCCACCGAGGGCTTGAACTCAAAGCTCTCCAAAGCGCGGGTGGAGACAATGCCATCCTCAAAACTTTGCTGAGCCACCACCTGGCGCAGGTAATCCAGGTTGGTGGCGATGCCCATCAATCGGGTTTCGGCCAGTGCCTGGCGCAGTTTGGCCAGGGCATCGGCCCGGTCGGTGCCGTGCACAATCAGCTTGGCGATCATCGGGTCGTAGTGGGCGGAGACTTCACTGCCATTTTCCACCCAGGTATCCACCCGCACGCCATCTTCCGGCCAGTACACATCGGTCAGTTCACCGGGGGAGGGCTGGAAGTCTTTCAGCGGGTCTTCGGCGTAGATGCGCACTTCCATGGACGCGCCGTTCAGTTCCGGCTTGAAGTTGGCCAGGTCCGGGCTTTCGCCAGCGGCGATTTTCAGCATCCACTCGATCAGGTCCAGGCCGGTGACAGACTCGGTCACCGGGTGCTCTACCTGTAAGCGGGTGTTTACTTCCAGGAAGTAGAATTCGTCCCGATCGGCATCGTAAATGTATTCCACGGTACCGGCGGAGCGGTAATTTACCGATTGCCCGAGGGAAACGGCGGCATCCAGCATGGCCTGGCGGGTGGCCGCCGGCAGGTTCGGGGCCGGGGTTTCTTCCACCACCTTCTGGTTGCGCCGTTGCAGGGAACAATCCCGCTCGCCCAGGGCCACCACATTGCCCTGGCCATCACCGAACATCTGCACTTCCACGTGGCGGGCCCGGGCGATGAAGCGCTCCAGGAATACGCCGCTGTCGTTGAAAAAACTCTGGCCCTGGCGGCGCACGGTTTCAAAGGCATCCCGCAGTTCGTTTTCGCTGTTGCAGCGGGTCAGGCCGATGCCGCCACCGCCGGCGGTGCTTTTCAGCATCACCGGATAGCCCAGGCGTTCGGCGGTTTGCAGGGCTTCGTCCAGGGTTTCCAGCAGGCCGCTGCCCGGAGCCAGGGGCACGCCGGCGGCTTCCGCCAGTTCCCGGGCCCGGTGTTTCAGACCGAATTCGCGCATCTGTTCCGGAGTCGGGCCGATGAACACAATTCCTTCGGCTTCGCAGGTTTCGGCGAAGTCGGCGTTCTCGGACAAAAAGCCGTAACCGGGAATGATGGCTTCTGCGCCGGTTTGTTTGGCCGCCGCCAGAATCTGGGCCTTGTCCAGGTAGGTTTCGCTGGCGCTTTTGCCTACCAGAGCCACGGCTTCATCGGCGGTGGTGACGTGCAGGCTGTGGCGGTCTTCGTGGGAGTGGACAGCCACGCTGCCGATGCCCAGGGCTTTGAGGGTGCGAATGGTGCGAACGGCGATTTCGCCTCGGTTGGCGATCAGGACTTTTTTGAACATGTTGTTTGGTCTCCGGAGTAGGTGGATCAGGCCCTGGATTTAATAAAAGCTCGCCAGCCGCCGAATTCGGTGACGTCTCGGGCGCCGGTGAAGCCGTAGCCTTCGCAGATAAAGCCGTTTACCCAGCGGCCATCGGCCAGCTCAACATTGCCGATGCCGAGGGGCGCGGGTATCAAGTCAACGAAGGAGCCGAATTCCGAGGCGGCCATTTCCCAGACTTCCAGCACAATTTCGGCGCCGCCGTCTTCCACCCGCTTCAGGCCCGGTTTGGGCGGGGTGGTGTTGGGCAGGGCGTACAGGCGGTAATTGGGCGTGGTGGTGGTTTGCTCCAGCAGCCGGGCCTTGCGTTCGGTGAGCTGGGTGTTCAGGGGCATGCCGGATAAATGGGCGCCGACCACCGCCACCTGAATGGTCGGAACGGCCGGTTGGTAAGTAACCACTTCCTCCGGGCGGGCTTTGTCTGTAGCGCCCAGGGGTGTTGGGTGGGCGTTCAGCCACTGGCTGGCCAGGGTTTGCAGTTCCCGGTCTTTCCAGGCGCCGCTTATCAAGGTCACGCCAAAGGGCAGGCCGTCGTCCCGGAACCCGGCGGGCACCGCCAGGGCGCACAAATCCGCCAGGTTCACAAAATTGGTGTAGGTGCCCAGCTGGCTGTTCAGTGCGACCGGGTCAGCATTCACGGCTTCAATGGTGGGCGCGACGGGGGCAGTGGGCACCAGCAGGCCGTCCACCTCAGCCAGCAGCGTATCGATCTGCCGCAGCAGTTCTTCCTTGCGGTACTGGGCGTTAAAGGTGTCGGTGGCGGTGAAGTTCCCGGCCTTGCTGATAATGGAACGCACGGTCTCGTTCATATCGCTGGCGTGGTCTGCCATAAACCGTTGCACCGCCGCATGGCGCTCGGCCACCCATGGGCCTTCATAAAGCAGGGCGGCCAGTTCCAGCAGCGGGCTGAAATCCAGGGGCACCAGTTCCACGCCGGCGGTATCCAGCTGGCGCCATTGGCTCAACGCGGTATTCCAGGCCGCCTCTGCCTGCTGGTCACCAAAGAACTCCGGTTGCTCTGGAATGGCCAGGCGCTGCACCGGGCCGGGGCGGCGAATGGCGGGGGCATCCAGGGGCAGGGTGTTGGGCGCTTTCCGGGAAAAGGCATCGGCTTTATCAAAGCCTGCCATCACCTCAGCCACCTGTGCGGCATCGGCAATGGTCAGGCCGAACACCGACACACAATCCAGCGACCGGCACGCCGGCACCACACCGCTGATACTGAACAGGCCCTTGGTGGGTTTCAGCCCCACCAAATTATTCAGCCCGGCTGGCACCCGGCCAGAGCCGGCGGTGTCTGTGCCCAGGGCAAACGGCACCAGGCCCCGGGCCACCACAGAGGCAGAACCAGAGCTGGAGCCACCACTGATTACCTTTGGGTTAAAGCTGTTAGGCACGGCACTATAAGGGGACCGGGTGCCCACCAGCCCGGTGGCAAACTGGTCCAGGTTGGTTTTGCCAATCACCACCGCGCCGGCGGCTTTCAGTTTGCGCACCACGGTGGCGTCTTGTTGGGGGGTGTAGGCAAAGGCCGGGCAGGCGGCGGTGGTTTCAAAGCCGGCGGCATCAATGTTGTCTTTCACCGCGAAAGGAATGCCGTAAAGCGGCAACTGCTTCAGATCACCGTCAACGGTTTCCAGCTGGTCCGCCAATTCGGCCATGGCCTGATGGAAGCCGTCGGCGCCCAGCCGGGAAATCCAGGCGTTGTCGTCACCTTTCAGGTAATCCAGCAGTTTGCTGATCAGGGCTTCTGGCTCGGCGCCTTCTCTGTAGGCCTGTTGCCAGTCTGCGATCGTCCATCCAAGGGTGGTTGGCATGGGATGTCGTCCTCATGTGTGGTCAAACTTGTATACATGAGCAATGGCAAGCTGCGTGCCAGACATCGGATAAACGTCACTATTTCAATAAAAACAGTTGGTTAATGGTTTTTGTGTGGAGGCTGGGCAAAACCGGTGCGCACCAGTACGGCGCAGGATCACATCAGAAAGCACCAAAATCAGGCCTTAAACCTTGTAAATGCGAGGTTCTGATTTCATTTTTCTAGCTTGTATACTAGATAAGTTGTTGTTTCGTAATTATTTTTGTGGGAGTTGGAACGGCAGATGCAGACACCCTGGTGCGTTTGACGACTCATAACTCAACGAAAAGGACGCGCAACATGAGCATCAAAAAACACGTGAAACTGGGCCTGTCTGCACTGGCACTGTCTGTCTCCTTCCACGCCATGGCGGCGGAAGACCCCATCAAAGTGGGTATTTTGCATTCCCTCTCCGGCACCATGGCGATCAGTGAAACCGCACTGAAAGACACCATGCTGATGCTGATTGAAAAGCAGAACGCCGAAGGCGGTGTTCTGGGCCGTAAGCTGGAGCCGGTCGTAGTAGACCCCGCCTCCAACTGGCCGCTGTTCGCGGAGCGGGCACGGGAACTGCTGGAAAAAGAAAAAGTGGACGTGATTTTCGGCAACTGGACCTCGGTTTCCCGTAAATCCGTGCTGCCGGTGGTGGAAGAGCTGAATGGCCTGCTGTTCTACCCGGTTCAGTACGAGGGTGAGGAATCTTCCGAGAACGTCTTCTACACCGGCGCTGCGCCCAACCAGCAGGCCATTCCTGCGGTGGATTACCTGAAGAACGAACTGGGCGTTGAACGCTGGGTACTGGCGGGCACCGATTACGTTTACCCGCGCACCACCAACCGCATCCTGGAAACCTACCTGAAAGACCAGGGCGTGGCCGATGCCGATATCATGATCAACTACACCCCGTTTGGTCATTCCGATTGGCAGTCCATCGTTTCCGACATCAAGAGCTTCGGCAGCGCCGGCAAGAAAACCGCCGTGGTTTCCACCATCAACGGTGACGCCAACGTGCCGTTCTACCGGGAGCTGGGTAACCAGGGCGTATCCGCCTCCGACATTCCGGTGGTGGCCTTCTCGGTGGGTGAGCAGGAGCTTTCCGGCATCGACACCGCGCCTCTGGTGGGCCACCTGGCCGCCTGGAACTACTTCATGAGCGTGGATAACGAAGCCAACTACGACTTCATCGACGCCTGGGTAGAGTTCAAGGGCGACGAAAAAGCCGTCACCAACGACCCCATGGAAGCCCACTACATTGGCTTCAACATGTACGTTGAGGCGGTGAAGAAGGCCGGCACCACCGATGTTGACGCCATCAAAGACGCGATCATCGGCGTAGCCGTGCCCAACCTCACCGGCGGCATTGCCACCATGATGCCCAACCACCACATCACCAAGCCGGTGCTGATTGGCGAGATCCAGGACAACGGCCAGTTCTCCGTAGTCTGGGAAACGCCGTCTACCGTGGCTGGCGATGCCTGGTCTGACTTCCTGCCGGGTTCCAAGGACCTGATCAGTGACTGGCGCGCGCCCATGCGCTGCGGCAACTTCAACGTGGTTACCGGCAAGTGCGGTGGCTCTGCGGAAGTGGCTTCCAACTAAGCGACCCAACCGGGCAGGTGAGCCTGCCTGCCCGGTGTTTCCAACCTCATTTCAACGCCAACAGGAATGAACCATGAGCATCTTCCGACTGCTCGCCGGGCTCGCTTTGGCCTGGTGCCTGGCCCTGGGGCCGGTGGTGGCCACTGCCCAGGTGCAGGACGACACCGCCCAAACCCTCTTGCAACGGCTCGCAGAAGCCAGCAACGCTGAAAAAAGCAAGGTACTGAAACAGATTGCAGAAAGCGGCGATGAACGTGCCCGTGGCTGGCTGGAAGCCTTTGCCGGCGGCCGCCTGGCAACGGTGAAATCCTCCGGCTACGTGGTACTGGTAACCAGTAACACCGGCCGCAACTGGCAGGTGGCCAGTGCCGTGACCGGTGACAGCATGGGTGAAATGTCTCGCCGTGATCTGGACAGCATTCGGGTGAACAACGCCCTGCGCAGCCAGGTGGAAGGCATTCTCTCGGTCGTCGATTTGAGCGTGGCCGATCACCGCGCACGCCGCGCAGCCGCCCGCCATCTTTTGGGCCGGGTAGACACTGTTATGGCGCCGCTGATTAAAGAACGGCTTGAGGTGGAAGAAAACAGCCAGGTTCGCGATTTGTTGGCCAATGCCCTGGCCATCCACCAACTGGAACAAGGCGACATCAACGCCATCGAACAACTCTCCGGCAGCCTGAACGCCCGCGTTCGGGCGGCCTTGAACAACGCGGCCAGCGGTGACGACCCAGCTATTGCTGCGGCCGCTGAAAAAGCCCTGGCCAGCATCGAGCAGAAACTGAAACTGAACAGTGCCGCCGAAACCCTGTACTTCGGCCTTTCGTTGGGCTCCGTACTGGTATTGGCCGCCATTGGCCTGGCCATCACCTTCGGCGTAATGGGCGTGATAAACATGGCCCATGGTGAACTGATCATGCTGGGTGCCTACACCACCTGGGGCATGCAGCAACTGTTTCCCGGCCAACCGGGCCTGGCGTTGGTTCTGTCCATTCCCGCCGGGTTCATGGTGGCTGCGCTGGCGGGCATCATCATCGAGCGCAGCGTGATCCAACACCTTAAAGGCCGCCCGCTGGAAACCCTGCTGGCCACCTTCGGCATCAGCTTGATTCTGCAGCAACTGGTGCGCACCGTGATTTCACCGCTGAACCGCACCGTGGTTACCCCGGAGTGGATGAGCGGTTCCATCATGATCAATGAGGCGCTGTCCCTCACCCTCAACCGCCTGTATGTGATCGGCTTTGCCCTGGTGGTGTTCGCCGGGCTGATGCTGATCATGCGCCGCACCCGTTTGGGACTGGAAGTGCGCGCCGTTACCCAGAACCGCGCTATGGCCCGCTCCATGGGTATCAAAGCCACCAAAGTGGACATCATGACCTTTGCCCTCGGCTCCGGCGTGGCCGGGCTGGCGGGTGTGGCGTTGTCACAGATCACCAACGTAGGCCCCAACCTGGGCCAGAACTACATCATCGATTCCTTCATGGTGGTGGTGTTCGGCGGCGTGGGTAACCTCTGGGGCACCCTGGTAGCCGGGCTGACCCTGGGCACCATCAATCAGGTTCTGGAACCCTGGGCTGGCGCGGTACTGGCCAAGATCATGGTGCTGGTAATGATCATCCTGTTCATTCAAAAACGGCCGAGGGGGCTCTTTCCCCAGAAAGGCCGAGCGGCGGAGGGGTAGGTGTTCCGTCTAGCCAATTCTTTAATCCACTGCGAGGCAAAAGCGCCTCGCCCTTCGGGAGCCACTGAGCGACTTGATAGCCGCGTTGCAGCGTCTCGATTTGGAACCACCAAACCTTCGCCACTGCGCCTTGCTCTCAAGTCGCTCAGTGGCTCAGTGAATCAAATAATTAGCCAGAAGGAACACCAGTTATGTGGCTAACAAGACCGTTACGTGAGAAATCAACCCAGATCTTCCTGGGCGTGCTGTTCAGCGCCCTGATCGTGGTTACCTTTCTGCACCTGTTCATGCCACAGGACAGCGCCCTGCATGTGAGCGCCTACACCGTCACCCTGCTGGGTAAATACCTGTGTTACGCCTTGCTGGCGGTGGCGGTAGACCTGGTGTGGGGTTACCTGGGTATTCTCAGCCTGGGCCACGGCGCCTTCTTTGCCCTCGGCGGTTACGCCATGGGCATGTACCTGATGCGCCAGATTGGCGACCGGGGCGTGTACGGCGACCCGGCACTGCCAGACTTCATGGTGTTCCTGAACTGGGACACACTGCCCTGGTACTGGCAGGGCTTCGACATGGCCTGGTTTGCCTTCATCATGGTATTGCTGGCCCCGGGCCTGCTGGCGCTGGTGTTTGGCTTCCTGGCCTTCCGCTCCCGGGTAACCGGGGTGTACCTGTCCATCATCACCCAGGCGCTCACCTTTGCCTTGATGCTGGCCTTCTTCCGCAACGAAATGGGCTTTGGCGGCAACAACGGCCTGACCGACTTCCGCGACATACTCGGCTTTAACCTGCGCAGCGACGCCACCCGCCTGGGGCTGTTCATCGCCACCGGCATCGCCCTGGCCATTGGCTACCTGATTTGCCGGGGCATTGTCACCAGCAAGCTGGGCCGGGTGAGTGTGGCCTGCCGCGACGCCGAAGCCCGCACCCGCTTTTTGGGTTACCGGGTGGAACGGGTACAGCTGTTCGTGTTCGTGGTGTCCGCCATGCTGGCAGGCGTGGCCGGGGCCTTGTACGTGCCGCAAGTGGGCATCATCAACCCCAGCGAATTCTCGCCGCTGTTCTCCATCGAGATCGTGGTGTGGGTCGCCCTGGGTGGTCGCGCAACCCTGTACGGTGCTGTGATCGGCGCCATCCTGGTGAACTACGCCAAAACCGTGTTCACCGGCGTAATGCCGGATGCCTGGCTGTTCGCCCTGGGCGCGCTGTTTGTGTTGGTCACCGTGTTCCTGCCCAAGGGCATTGCCGGCCTGCTGCAAAAGCGCAAAAAAGCCAAAGACGACGATACCGCCACCGGGCAGGAGGCCACCGCATGAGCATGTTTGAACAACTCACCAACCGCGACCAGGTATTTGAATTCCTGGCCCCGGCCGCCTCCCCGGTGGATGTGCGCCACGGCCCCATCCTGTACCTGGAAGACGTGAACGTGAGCTTTGACGGCTTCAAAGCCATCAACAACCTGAACCTGACCATCGACGACGGCGAACTGCGCTGCATCATCGGCCCCAACGGCGCGGGCAAAACCACCATGATGGACATCATCACCGGTAAAACCCGCCCGGATACCGGCTCCGTATGGTTCGGCAGCCGCCACAACCTGCTCACCATGAACGAGCCGGACATCGCCAGCCTGGGCATCGGCCGCAAGTTCCAGAAACCCACGGTGTTTGAAGCCCTCACCGTTTTCGAAAACCTGGAACTGGCCATGGCCACCGACAAACGCATATTCCCAACGCTCACCGCCATCATGAAACCCGAATACCGGGACCGCATCGACGAAGTGCTGGAGATGATCAAGCTGAAAACCCTGCGGGACAAGCCCGCCGGCATCCTCTCCCACGGCCAGAAACAGTGGCTGGAAATCGGCATGCTGCTGATGCAGAAACCCCGGCTGCTGCTGGTGGACGAACCGGTAGCGGGCATGACCGAACAGGAAATGGAACGCACCGCCGAACTGCTCACCAGCCTGGCCGGCAAACAGTCCGTAGTGGTGGTAGAGCACGACATGGGCTTTGTGCGCTCCATCGCCCGCAAAGTCACCGTACTGCACCAGGGCAGCGTACTGGCCGAAGGCACCATGGACCAGGTCTCCAACGACCGGGAAGTGATCAAGGTATACCTGGGGGAGGAGGCGTAATGCTAAAGATCCAGAAGCTCAACCAATACTACGGCGAAAGCCACACCCTCTGGGACCTGGACCTGGACATCCCCCAGGGCCAGTGCACCTGCGTAATGGGCCGCAACGGCGTGGGCAAAACCACCCTGATGAAATGCATCATGGGCGAGGAAAACACCAGCAGCGGCAGCATCGAATTTGCGCAAGACGTGGAACTCACCAAAAAGAAAATCGAAGACCGATCACGCCTCGGCATCGGCTACGTGCCCCAGGGCCGGCAGATATTCCCGCTGCTGACCGTAGAAGAAAACCTGCGCACCGGCCTGGCCGTGCGCAAAGACGGCAGCAAGAAAATCCCCGAGCGGGTGTATGAGCTGTTTCCGGTGTTGAAGGAAATGAAGCATCGCAGGGGTGGTGACCTTTCTGGCGGGCAGCAACAGCAGTTGGCCATTGGCCGGGCGTTGGTGATTGAGCCCAGGCTGCTGATTCTGGATGAGCCGGGGGAGGGGATTCAGCCGAACATTGTGGCGCAGATTGGGGAGGTTATTCGTAAATTGATCGAGGAGGATGGGCTGACCGTGCTGCTGGTTGAGCAGAAGTTGCCGTTTGCGCGGAAGTATGCGGATCGGTTTGCGATCCTCGACCGTGGTCGGCGGGTTGCTGAGGGGGAGATTGCTGGGCTGAACGATGAACTGATCAGAAGGCACCTGACGGTCTAGCCACTCGAATATCCTCATGCTACGAGATGCATTTAAGTCCTACCTCTCATAACTCCGTGCCGAGCGATGCTTGGCACGGAGTTTTTGTTCTTGAACCAGTGTAGGCGAACTTCACAAAGTTGGGGGCAGCTCAACGATGCCGAGGCGGTCAGATAAACAAAAGCGAATATTAGAGCCTCTCACTCAACAGGCACTTTTCAGCCGTTCTGGCAAGCCCCCGATACAGTAGACGCCTGATAGCGTTACAGTAAACGCAAATCTACAGGTGTTGGTAATGAGCGGAAAGCGATACTCCGAAGAATTCAAGATTGAGGCGGTCAAACAGGTCACGGAGCGTGGCTACAAAGTGACCGATGTGTGTCGGAGGCTGGGAATTACCTCGGCCAGTCTGCACAAATGGATCAAGCTGTACGGTGATGCTGGCAGTCAACATCAACAGATCAGTGAGCAGCAGGATGAGCTGCGCAAGCTGAGAGCGGAGTTGCGCCGGGTCAGTGAGGAGCGCGACATACTAAAAAAGGCCGCAGCGTTCTTTGCCAAAGAGTCCAAGTAAAGTATCGCTTCATCAGGGCTCACCAGAGTGAATTTCAAGTCCGTGTGATGTGCCGAGTGCTGGGAGTCCACTTCAGTGGTTTTTATGCCTGGCTGCATGAACCGGAAAGCCCTCGCGCCAAGGCCAACCGTCGCTTGGTGGGATTGATCAAGCAGGCCTGGCTCGAAAGTGGTGGCGTTTACGGTTACCGAAATATCACCCTGGATCTCAAAGACCTCGGCGAGAGATGCAGCAAAAATCGGGTTTACCGATTGATGAAGACGGAAGGTATTCGCGCTCAGCGCGGCTACAAACGTCACAAAGGCTATTACGGCGGAGAACCCGCTCATGTCGCGCCCAATCATCTGGATCGCGATTTTGAGGCTCAGAAGCCAAACGAGCGATGGGTGACTGATATTACCTACATTCGGACTCACGAGGGCTTCTTGTATCTCGCTACCGTTCTGGACCTGTTCTCCCGGCAAATTGTGGGCTGGTCTATGAAGCCACGGATGTCGACGGACCTGATTATGGACGCCTTGCTGATGGCTTCCTGGAGGCGCAGACCGAAACAGGAGGTCCTGATTCACTCAGACCAAGGCTCGCAGTACACCAGCCGTGAATGGAGAGACTTCCTGAAAGACCACCAATTGAAACCCAGCATGAGCCGTCGCGGAAACTGTCACGACAATGCGGTTGCCGAAAGCTTCTTCTCGTTGCTCAAGAGTGAACGAGTGAAACGGAAAATCTACAAGGATCGGGAAACAGCCCGGCAGGATATCTTCGATTACATTGAGATGTTCTATAACCCGGTTCGCCGGCACGGAAATAACGGTGGGCTGTCCCCCGTGGACTTCGAAAAGCAGTATTTCACAAAGCTGTCAGGTGTCTAGGATATCGGGGGCTTGCCAGTTCCGGGTCAATGAAACTTCCACAATAGAACCTCTGCAATCTTTCACAAGAGCTTGGTCATGACTGTTGCGGCCAATGGCCGTCATCTTCCCGGCAGAGATTGTATTTTACGTGGCTTTTAGAGTGAGTTAATCAGTCAGAAACGATAGGAGTGATTCCGCCTTTTCTAAAGGCATTCGCTGGATATGCTCCTTTAAGCGCAGCCTCGCTAACTGGCCGCTTTGAACGCGGGGCTTGAAGTGGACCCCAAATTTTGGACAGGTGCCTAAGCTCTGATTCATCATCTCCACAAGGAGGAGAATCATGAGCAAGAAACGCAAGCAATACAG